>NZ_LIQY01000317.1 GCF_001418495.1 Streptomyces pathocidini
CTTTCCCCGCCGACCCGCGCGCCCCTTTCCTCGCCGACCCGCCCATCGAAGATCCGGTCGAAGCGCCGCAGGAGTTCCAGGTAGAGCCCCGGGAACTCCGCGCGCGCCGCGTCGTCCAGCGCGAGCAGGTCGGGGACGCGGCGGTGGGGGTAGAGGTGCACCTCGTACGGCCAGTGGGCGGCGTACGGCACGAAGGCCGTCCAGTGCTCGCCCTCCAACACGATCCGCCGCCCGTCGGCCCGCTCGTCGGCGAGCACGTCGTCGAACAGGTTGCGCCCGCCGGTGCGTTCGCGGTGCTCCGCGAGCGAACGGAGCATCAGGGCAGTACGGGGTGTTGCGAAGGGATACGCGTAGATCTGGCCGTGCGGGTGGCCGAGCGTGACGCCGATCTCCTGGCCCCGGTTCTCGAAGCAGAAGACCTGCTCGACCCCGGGCTGCCGGGCGAGTTCGCCGGTGCGGTCGGTCCAGGCGTCGAGGACGAGCGCGGCCCGGGGCTCCGTGAGATCGGCGAAGGAGGCGTTGTGGTCGGGGGTGAAGCAGACCACCTCGCAGCGGCCCGCGTCGCCGGTGAGGGAGGGGAAGCGGTTCTCGAAGACCACGACGTCGTAGTCCGCGGCCGGGATCTCGGTGTGCCGGCCGTCCCGCGAGGGGCACAGCGGGCACTCGTCGACGGGCGGGTGGTACGTACGGGCCTGCCGGTGCGAGGCGACGACGACCGAGTCGCCGAGCAGCCGGTCGGCGCGGATCTCGGAGGCGGTGGAGACGGTGGGCAGCGGGCGCCGGTCCTCCGCGTCGCGCACCGCGTCGTCGCGGAGGTCGTAGTAGACGAGCTCGCGCCCGTCCGCGAGCCGGGTCGACGTCTTCTTCACGGTGGCGCTCCTCGCCCTACCCTCACACAAACAGAAACGAACACAACAAACCACAACTCAACAGCGCGGGTCAATAGTCGCTGCGCCGGGTGCCGCCTCCTGGACAACCGCCCGCAAAAGGCAGAAGTTCTAGGAAATTCCAGCCCGTAACGCGACGACAGCGGGGAGTGACCACCCCGGACCCGAAGTGAGTGATCCATGTATCTGGCCGAAACGCTGCGACTGCCCACCAACGCACTCGACTACACCATTCTGGTCCTCTACTTCGCCGTCGTCCTGGGCGTCGGGTTCGCCGCCCGCCGGAGTGTGAAGACGAGCCTCGACTTCTTCCTCTCCGGCCGGTCGCTGCCCGCCTGGGTCACCGGACTCGCCTTCGTCGCCGCCAACCTCGGCGCCCTGGAGATCCTGGGCATGGCGGCCAACGGCGCACAGTACGGCGCGTACACCGTGCACTGGTACTGGGTGGGGGCGATCCCGGCCATGGTCTTCCTCGGCCTGGTGATGATGCCCTTCTACTACGGGTCGAAGGTCCGGTCCGTCCCCGAGTTCCTGCTGCACCGCTACGGGCCGCCCTCCCACCTGCTCAGCTCGATCATCTTCTCGGTGGCGTCCGTGCTGATCGCGGGCGTCAACCTGTACGCGATGGCGATCGTGATCGAGGCGCTGCTCGGCTGGCCGCAGTGGGTGGCCGTCGTCGTCGCGGGCTTCTTCGTCCTCGCCTACATCACCCTCGGCGGGCTCTCCTCGGCGATCTACAACGAGGTGCTGCAGTTCTTCGTCATCCTCGCCGCGCTCATCCCGCTCACCATCGTCGGCCTCAAGCACGTCGGCGGCTGGGGCGGGCTGATGGACAAGCTGAACGCCTCGCACGGCGAGAACTTCACCTCCGCCTGGGGCGGCACGGGCATCGGCTCGGACAACCCGCTGGGCGCGAACTGGCTGACCATCGTGCTCGGCCTCGGCTTCTGCCTCAGCTTCGGCTACTGGACGACCAACTTCGCCGAGGTGCAGCGCGCGCTGTCCGCCCGCAACCTCTCGGCGGCCCAGCGCACCCCGCTGATCGCCGCCTTCCCCAAGATCTTCATCCCGCTGATCGTGGTCGTGCCGGGCCTGATCGCGCTGGTGATGGAGCCGGACCTGGGCCAGCCCGGCGGCCTGGAGTACAACGACGCGGTGCCGGTGCTCATGCGCGACCTGCTGCCGAACGGGGTGCTGGGGGTCGCCATCACCGGGCTGCTGGCCGCGTTCATGGCCGGCATGGCCGCCAACGTCTCGGCGTTCAACACCGTCTTCACCAACGACATCTGGGCCGCGTACCTCGTCAAGAACCGCCCGGACTCGTACTACCTCAGGACCGGGCGCGTGGTGACGGCGATCGGGGTGCTGTGCGGCATGGGCACGGCGTTCATCGCCTCCACCTTCAGCAACATCATGAACTACCTCCAGACGCTGTTCTCCTTCTTCAACGTGCCGCTGTTCTGCGTCTTCATCATCGGCATGTTCTGGAAGCGGGCCACCTCGGCGGCCGGGTTCTGGGGGCTGCTCAGCGGCACCGTGGCCGCGATGATCAACTACTTCTGGCTCTACAAGGAGAAGGTCATCGGCATCCCCAGCGACCAGGGCGCCAACTTCGTCTCGGCGATCGTGGCGTTCGTGGTGGGCGGGGTGGTGATGGTCGCGGTCTCGCTGTTCACCAAGCCGAAGCCGATCGAGTCGCTGGCCGGGCTCGTCTACGGCACGGTCTCCCCCGGCATGGCCGAGCCGCCCGCGGTCGGCGACGAGGCGTGGTACCGCAAGCCGGCCCTGCTGGGCTGGGCCGCGATCATCCTCGCGGCGCTCTGCTACATCCCGTTCTCCATCTGACCGTTCTCCATCTGACCGCGGCACCCCGAGGGAAGGAGCGCCACCATGAGCGGCGAAGAGTTCGAGTACCAGCACAAGGTCGAGGAGCTGGAGGAGAAGTCCGCGACGGCGGCCCGGCTCTTCGACGTACGGCGCATCATCGGCGGGCTGTTCGTGGTCTACGGGATCATCGTCACCATCGCCGGGATCGTCGCGTCCGAGAAGGACATCGACAAGGCCGAGAACATCAACATCAACCTGTGGACCGGGCTCGCCATGCTCGCCCTGGGGCTGCTGTTCCTGCTCTGGCTGTGGCTGCGCCCGATCCCCCCGCCGCAGCCGCCGGCGGAACTCCGGCCGAGGGCGGGGAGCGAGCCGCCGGGCGGCTCCTCGCCGGGCGAGCGGCCGCGACGCTGACGCCGCGCGGCGAGACCGCGGCCGGATGCCGGATGCCGGATGCCGGATGCCGGATGCCGTGCCGGAGTGTCGTGCCGGACCCCGTGCCCGGCCTCCGCGGCGGCCTTGCGGCGGCCTCCGTGGCGGCCCCGCAGTGAGCTCCGTGGCGGCCTTCGCGGCGGCTCGATTCCCGGCGCCAGGACCGGACTTCGCTAGTCCGGGCCCTCGCCCCTGACGGCCCCTCCCCCGGCTTCTCCGGCCGCCCGCTCCAGCAGTCCGGTGCGGGCGGCCAGTGCCGCCGCCTCCAGGCGCGAGCAGACGTCGAGCTTCATCAGCACGCGCTGGACATGCGTACGGGCCGTGCTCGGGGCGATGTCCATCCCGGCCGCGATCAGCCGGGTGTCCTCGCCCTCCGCGATCCGTACGAGCACCTCGACCTCGCGTGGGGTGAGCATCCGCAGCAGCCGGGCGGCCTCGTCGTCGGGCTGGGCGGCCGGGTTGAGCAGTTCGGTGAACGCGCCCTGGAGCAGCTGCGGGGCGATGGCGGCCTCGCCCGCGCGGGCCTTGAGCATCGCGCGCTCGACGCCCTCGATGCGCTCGTCGTGGCGCACGTACCCCGACGCGCCCGCGGCGAACGCCGCGGCGATGCCGCGCGGGTTGGGCACGGGGCCCAGCACCACGACCGCGACCTGCGGCCGCTCCCGCTTGATCCGGGCGACGGGGTCGAACGTGCCCGGCTCGGCGGGCACGGCCGTCCCCAGCAGGCAGACTTCCGGGGCCCTGTTGACGACCAGCTCCGCGGCCCCTGCGGCGGGCGCGGTCGCGGC
>NZ_LIQY01000318.1 GCF_001418495.1 Streptomyces pathocidini
CCGCCGACCGCGGCACGCTGCCCAACCTGGTCGGCCGCACGGCCAGTTCGGCCCGGCACGCGGCGCTGGCCGAGGGCTTCACCGAGCCGCACACGTACGACGCCCTGGGCCTGGGCCGCAACCAGATCATGCGCCGCAACTGGAAGGTGTGCACCCAGGACCCGCTCCCCGGTGAGGCCGAGCGGACCGCGGAGATCACCCTGGGCGTCGTACGCGTCGAGGAGCAGTGCCCCGGCGCCACCCCCGAGACCCGGGTGCCCGCGTCCCGCCTCATGCCGGACCTGAAGGGGAAGCCGCTGTCGGCGGTGTACCAGAAGGTCGGCTACCGCAGCAGCATCCACGCCACCGACGTCAGCGGGCAGAACCGGATCGTCCTCTTCATGAAGGGCTGGCGGGTCTGCTCCCACCGCCCGGCCCCGGGCGAGGTGTACGCGGGCCGCCCGGTGGAGGTCGATGTCGTACAGCCCCCCGAGACCTGCCCGTAGCGCTCCGTACGATGACCCGATGCCGAACCGACCTCCCTACCTCGCCGCCGGCCCGCGTGTGGCCGTCCGGCACCTGTTGCCGGGGGACGCCGAGGAGTTCACCACCCGCGCACGGGAGAGCGCCGCTCTTCACCACCCCTGGCTGTTCCTCCCGGAGACGGCCGGCGAGTACGGGCGGTGGAGCGCCAAGTTCGCCACGGACACGAGCGAGGGGTTCGCGGTCTGCGACCCGGCCGACGGCTCCATCGCGGCGGCGATCGCGATCAACAACATCGTCCGGGGCGGGTTCCAGTGCGGGGCGCTCGGCTACGGCGCCTTCGCGCACGCCGCGCGCCGGGGCCTCATGACCGAGGGGCTCGCGCTCGTCGTCCGCCACGCATTCGGCCCCCTCGGCCTGCACCGGCTGGAGGCCAACATCCAGCCGGGCAACGAGGCCTCCCGCGGCCTCGTACAGCGGCTCGGCTTCCGCCTTGAGGGGTTCTCCCCGGACTTCCTCCACATCGGCGGCGCCTGGCGCGACCACGAGCGCTGGGCCATCACGGCGGAGATGTGCCCACAATCGCCGGATCGGGCCTGACCCTGCGGCGATAATGGCGGAATGCGCCGCACCGTAGTCATCGACGCCCCCTCGAACCTCGGCCTCCGACCGCCCGTGGAAGGGGCCGTCCCCGGCTGCTACAAGCTCGCCGGCGCGCTGCGGGAGCAGCGGCTGGTGCAGCGGCTCGGGGCCCACGAAGGCGGGGTCGTCGTGCCGCCGCGCTACGACCGGGGCAGTTGGAAGGAGGGCGACGGGGTCTTCAACGCCGAGGCCATCGCCGCGTACACCGTTCGGCTCGCCGACCGGATCGAACACCACGTCCGCGCGGGCGACTTCCCGCTCGTCCTCGGCGGGGACTGCAGCATCCAGCTCGGCGCCTCCCTCGCCCTGCGCCGCGTCGGCCGCTACGGCCTCGCGCTCCTCGACGGCCACTCCGACTTCCGCCACCCGGGCAACTCCGACGGCATCGGCGCCGCCGCGGGCGAGGAACTGGCGATCGCCACCGGACGCGGCCAGCGGGACCTGACCGACCTGGAGGGCCTGCGGCCGTACGTGCGCGACGAGGACGTCCGGGTCATCGGCGTCCGCGACGACGAGGAAGACCGTGCGGAACTGGCCGAGTTGAAGATCCCGACCGTGACCGTCGGCGAGATCCGGCAGTGGGGTGCGGAGGACCTGGCCCTCGCCTACCTCGCCACGCTCGAGACGCCCGCCACCGACGGCTTCTGGGTGCACCTCGACGCCGACGTCCTCGACCCGTCCGTGATGCCCGCCGTCGACAGCCCCGACCCCGGCGGCCTCACCACCGGCGAACTCCTCGCGCTGCTCCACCCCCTGGTCCGCTCGCCGCGCTGCGCGGGCTTCAACCTCACCGTCTACGACCCCGACCTCGACCCCGGAGGAACCGGCGCGGCGCTCCTCGCCGACCTCCTCCAGGCCGCGTTCACCTGACCTGCGCGGGCCCGGCGAGCGCCCCCGGCCGCGTGACGCTTTGCACAACCCTGACCTGGAGAGGGCCTGGTCAGCGCGGGTCCGAACGTGTTCCATGGTCATCGGGGCGTCGGCGGGCGACGGCCCGTGCGAGGGAGTGAGGTTGCCTTGGCCACGACCGTGCGACGGACCGTACTGACCCTGCCCGGAGCCCCCGTCGGGCCGGAGAACCCGCTGCCCCCACTGCGTCCGCTCGGCGAACTCCACCAGCTCGACGAGCACGAACGGCGGGCGCTCCCCGCCGACATGGCCCGCCAGACCGGCTACGGGCACCTCGGCTCCGTACTGCCCGCGCGGCTGCTCGACGGGTACGGCCGCGAGCGCGCCGCCATCGACCTCGACGCGATCGTCATCGAGAACGACCGGCTCCGGGCCACCGTCCTGCCGGGTCTCGGCGGGCGCGTGTACTCCCTGCACCACAAGCCGACCGGGCGCGAACTCCTCTACCGCAACCCGGTGTTCCAGCCCGCTGCCTTCGCGCTCAACGGCGCCTGGTTCTCCGGCGGCATCGAGTGGAACCTCGGCGCCACCGGGCACACCACCCTCTCCTGCGCCCCGCTGCACGCCGCGCGCGTGCCCGCGCCCGACGGGGGCGAGATGCTGCGGCTGTGGGAGTGGGAGCGGCTGCGGGACACGCCCTTCCAGGTGGACCTGTGGCTGCCCGAGGGCTCCGACTTCCTCCACGTCGGCGTGCGGATCCGCAATCCGCACGACCGGCCCGTGCCTGTCTACTGGTGGTCCAACATCGCCGTCCCGGAGGAAGCAAGGACCCGCGTCCTGGCCCCCGCCGAGGAGGCCTGGCACTTCGCGTACGAGGGGCGGCTGCGGCGCGTACCGGTGCCCGAGTGGGAGGGCACCGACCGTACGTACCCGCTGCGCGGCGAGCACGCGGCCGACTTCTTCTACGAGGTGCCGGACGGCGCCCGCCGCTGGATCGCCTCGCTGGACGCGGACGGCCACGGGCTCGTGCAGACCTCGACCGACCTGCTGCGCGGCCGCAAGCTGTTCCTGTGGGGCGCGGGGCGGGGCGGCCGCCGCTGGCAGGAGTGGCTGACCGAGCCCGACACGGGCGGCTACGCGGAGATCCAGGCGGGGCTCGCCCGTACGCAGCTGGAGCACGTACAGCTGGAGGCGGGCGGGGAGTTCAGCTGGCTGGAGGCGTACGGGCCGCTGGCCGCCGAG
>NZ_LIQY01000319.1 GCF_001418495.1 Streptomyces pathocidini
CTGCCGCCCCCACCGCCGTCGTCACCGGCGCCAGCAGCGGCATCGGGGCCGCGACCGCCCGGCGGCTCGCCGCCGCCGGCTACCGGGTCGTCCTCACCGCCCGCCGCGAGGAGCGGATCGAGGCGCTGGCCGCCGAGTTGGCCGAGGCCGGGCGCGACGCCGTGCCGTACGTCCTCGACGTCACCGACCGAGCGGCCGTCGACGCGTTCGCCGCCTCCCTCGACGGCCGCTGCGACGTGCTGGTCAACAACGCGGGCGGCGCGATCGGCACCGAGCCGGTCGCCTCCGCCGACCCGGCCGACTGGCGCACGATGTACGAGGTCAACGTCCTCGGCGTGCTCAACATGACCCAGGCGCTGCTGCCCGCCCTCACCGCCTCCGGCGACGGCACGATCGTCGTCCTCTCCTCCACCGCGGGTCTCGCCACGTACGAGGGCGGGGGCGGCTACGTCGCCGCCAAGCACGGCTCCCACGTCATCGCCGAGACGCTGCGCCTGGAGCTGAACGGGCAGCCGGTGCGGATCATCGAGATCGCGCCCGGCATGGTGCGGACCGAGGAGTTCGCCCTGACGCGCTTCCGCGGCGACGCGGAGAAGGCGGCCAAGGTCTACGAGGGCGTGGCCGAGCCCCTGACCGCCGACGACGTCGCGGACAGCGTGGCCTGGGCGGTCACCCGCCCCTCCCACGTCAACGTGGACCTCCTCGTCGTCCGCCCCCGGGCCCAGGCCTCCAACTACAAGGTCCACCGCGGGAGTTGATCCCGGTCGGATTACGCCGGGGGTGTGCCGCGTTCCCGTCGGCCCCCCGGTGCGGCCCGTCCGGCAGTCGCAAGCGCAGCCCCCGAGCACCTCCGACCGCGGCAGCCCGCTCGTACGACCGCGGCAGCTCACCCGTGCGACCGCGGTAGCCCGCCCGCACGGCCGCGGTCGGTTCGCGAGGACTTCCGGGCCGCGGTTGTGTTGAAGCGGGTACGTCTCGGTGATCAGCGCATACCTCGCCGGCAGGCTGCAGGACCTGTGGCAGGGCCGCGTCCCGAGGCCGGCACGAGAGCTGCTACCTCGTAGACGGCACCCTGCCCCCGGTCGGAACCGTCTGCCGACAGGACACGCCCCCGTTCCCGGCGGCCGGGCCAGGGGGCGGCGGCAAGACGGCCTGATCCTGCGCCCCGCGCCAGGGGAGGCGGAGCCGAAGGGCGCCGCATTGCCCATGATCGTTCAGCCCCGCCCATACCCCCCGAACAGAACGCGTAACGCAAAAGCCGGACTTAGTGCCGATTCTCGACAAGGGACCGGCAGGCCGGGCGGCGCGTGCGGTAGACATTGTCTCCACCCCGCCGCTCACGAGCGGCAACCGGTTTTCCCTCCCCGTTCGCCATCGACCCCGCCCGAAGGGAGCCGCTGACCGTGCCGCGCAAGCCGTACGCACCGGGCACCGTCCTCACCGCCGCCCTGCTCACCGCCGCGGGACTGGCCGCTGGCCTCACCGGCTGCTCCAGCGGCTCCGGCGAAGGCCCCTCGGAGGACCCCAAGTCCGGCGAGGTCGCCGCGACCGCGCCCGCCGCCGAGCCCGGCAAGTACGGCAGCCTCCCCGAGCCCTGCGGGGCCGTCGGCCGCTCGACGCTGCGCACGCTGCTGCCCGGCCTCGACGACGACCTGGAGGCGGACGAGCGGGAGGCGGCGTACGAGGGGGAGGCCGCCATCACCTTCGACACCGACCGCCGCGTCGGCTGCCGCTGGACCGCGGACTCGGACACGGGCACCCGCCATCTGAGCATCGACTTCGAGCGGGTCGTCTCCTACGACCCGGAGGTCAGCGACGACGACCGGGCACAGCAGCTGTACGACAAGAAGGCCGAGGCGGCTGACATCCCGGAGCCGGCGGCCGAGGATGCGACGGGTTTGCCCTCGGAGGCGGCCTCCGACTCGAAGTCCGAGTCCGCATCACCCCCCAACAAGACAGACAAGAAGAGCAATTCGGGCAAGGGTCAAGAAAACAGCGAAGAAGGTGCCAACCCCAAAGGCGGTGGCGAAGACCACACCGGCCCCACCGCCACCGCGTCCGGCACCCCCTCCGCGAGCGGCTCGGAGCGCGCCGGGTCCGCCGGCCCCGAGGCCTCCCTCGCCCCCCGCTCGCTCGAGGACCTCGCCGACACCGCGTACCTCAACGACCGCCTGGCCACCGCCGACTCGGGTGTCCACCGGGACGTCACGGTCGTCTTCCGCTCGTCGAACGTCATCGTCACGGTCGAGTACGACCAGTGGTCCACGACCAAGGCCGAGCTGCCGCTGAGCGAGGACCTCCAGCGCAGGGCGCGGCGCCTGGCGCAGGAACTGTCCGGGCGGTTCGACGACTAGCCTCCGGTTAGCCTGGGCGGACGAACCCGGACCAACCCCGGGCCCCCGGGGCGAAACCCGGGACCGAGACTGTCCCCGGACGAGCGAAGGAATCATGCGCAGACCAGTCCAGCGACCCACCCGCCCGCGACTCGCCCGCCTCCTCGCGTGCGCGGCCGTCGCACCGGCGATCCTCGTCGCCGGCTGCTCCTCGGGCTCCGACAGCTCCCAGGACGCCGCGGGCGGCGCGGCCTCGAAGTCGGCCGGGGCGAAGCCCTCGCCAACCGTCGAGGCCGCGAAGTACGGCAAGCTGCCGCAGCCCTGCGAGGCGCTCGCGGGCAAGACCGTCGAGGAGCTCGTGCCGAAGGCGAAGAGCAAGTCCGGCACGGCGGGCAAGTCCGGTGACGTGCAGTCGCGCTCCACCTGCTCCTGGAACGGCCTGGACGGCTACCAGTACCGCTGGCTCGACGTCTCCTTCCAGCGCTTCGAGTCCGACGCCACCCTCGGCAGCGGCGAGAAGCGCGCCAAGGACTACTTCGCCAAGCAGATCGACGCCACGAAGTCGACGCAGGACGCGAAGGACCTCAAGAGCGGCAAGGGCGAGGGCATCGGCGAGGAGTCGGCCACCTTCGCGTACGGCCTGAAGAAGGGCAAGGACGACTTCCGGAACCAGACCGTCGTCGCCCGCAGCGCCAATGTCATCATCACCCTCAACTACAACGGCACCGGCTACGAGGACGCCAAGCAGCCGAACTCCGCGGACCTGCTGAAGGACGCGGAGGCGGCGGCAAAGAAGGCGGTCGAAGCCGTGGCCGCGGAGAACGAGGCCGGCGGCAAGGTCGGAAGCGCCACTTCCGGCAGCAAGTCCCCGGAGCCCAAGTCCTCTTCGGACAAGTAACCCCACACTTCCCCAAATCGCCTGCGCGGCGCCCGGGTTCCCCTCGGACCCGGGCGCCGCGGCGTACCCGCGTGTGCCAGGCTGTGCGGCGATGACGTCGAGATGACACCGCTCCGTGGAGCCGGAGCCCTTGGAGGGGATCGCGGGATGGCCGCGCCGAACGCGATGAAGCTCACCCGTACGCACCGCATACTCGCCGGCGTGGTCGTCGCCGGGGCGATAGTGATCGCGGCGATCGGCTTCGCCGGGTCGTACGCGGCGGTGCGCGACCTCGCCGAGAAGAAAGGGTTCGGCGCCTTCGCGCTCGTCTTCCCCATCGGCATCGACGCGGGCATCGTCGTCCTCCTCGCCCTCGACCTGCTGCTGACCTGGATCCGCATCCCCTTCCCGCTGCTGCGCCAGACCGCCTGGCTGCTGACCGCCGCCACGATCGCCTTCAACGGCGCCGCGGCCTGGCCCGACCCGCTCGGCGTCGGCATGCACGCGGTGATCCCGGTCCTCTTCGTCGTCTCCGTCGAGGCCGCCCGGCACGCGATCGGCCGCATCGCCGACATCACCGCCGACCGGCACATGGAGTCGGTCCGCATCGCCCGCTGGCTGCTCGCCTTCCCCTCCACCTTCCGGCTCTGGCGCCGCATGAAGCTGTGGGAACTGCGCAGTTACGACGAGGTCATCCGCCTCGAACAGGACCGGCTCGTCTACCGCGCCCGCCTGCGCGCCCGCTACGGCCGCGCGTGGCGCCGCAAAGCACCCGTCGAGTCCCTGATGCCCCTGCGGCTGGCCCGCTACGGAGTCCCCATCTCCCAGACGGGAGCAGCGGGGTTGGCGGCGGCGGGCATCAAGCCACCGGTGATCGCGCCGGGCGCCGCGGCACAGGGCACGCCCCAACTCCCGGCAGCCACCGCGCCCCCACCGCAGGAAGCTTTCTCCGCCGCGGAGCCGGAACACTCGACGCCGCCCCGCCAGGCGGAGACCGCGACAACATCCCGCCCGCACCCGATGGAAGACCCCCAGAGCACGGCTCCGACGCAGGAGTACGGGGATGCGCCGCAGGGGCACCCGGCGTACGAGTCCGGGGCATACGCCCCGGCGCAAGGTGCCCCGGGCCACGCGAACGACTCACAGGACCCCGCATACGAACCCGCGGCGTACGCCCCGGCGCCGGGCGACCCGGCATACGCCGAGCACACGCCCCCCGAGACGGTGTCCGACGTGTCCGCCGATGACCCCTCGCAGGTGACGGTCCCGGTGAGCCCCGGCCGCCGCCGGTCTCTGGGGCAGGCCCAACCGAACGGCCACGCGGCCGCGTTCGTGCCGTCGCCGCGCCCGACGGAGCCGGAGTACCAGCCGGAGCGGTACGAGGAGCCGGCGCGGGAGGAGTACGCGGCACCCGCGCCGCCGCCACCCCCGGCGCCGGAACCGGAGCCCATCGCCGAGGACGACCCCGTCGGGATCCCGGACGGCGTCCTGCGCGACGACCTGTACTTCCAGGCGTACCGCCAGTTCGCCAGCGAGCAGGCCAGCTTCCCGTCCGCCCGCCAGCTCTCCCGCACGCTCAACGACCGCTACGGCGTGGCCAACAGCGACGGCACCCTCCTCAGCGAGGCCTACCTCCGCACGTACCTCCGCGAATTCCGCGACCGCTACAACACGGAAATGGGCATAGCAGGCTAGCCCGGCTCCGCCGGGGGTTGTGGACATGCGCCCCCGTTCCGGCGCGGGCACCCCGGCCGTCAAACGGGGGCTACGACCCCAGGAGTTTGCGGGTTCGGTCCGCGCCCACCGCGAGCAGCAGCGTCGGCAGTCGAGGCCCGGTCTCCCGGCTCACCAGCAACCGGTACAGCAGGGCGAAGAACGCCCGCTGCGCGACCTTCAGTTCAGGCGTCGGCTTGGCGTCGGGCGCCAACCCCGCCAGAACCTTCGGCACGCCGTACACCAGCGACGTCAGCCCGTCCAGCGACCACCGCTCGTCCAGCCCTTCCAGCAGCAGCCGCAGGGACTCCCGCTCCTGGTCCCCCAGGGACGCCAGCAGCTCGGTGTCCGGCTCCTCCCGCACTCGCGTGCGGGACTCCGCCGGCACCTGGGTGGCGATCCACCGCTCGGCCTTGTCGAGTCGCGGCCGGGTCTCGTCCAGGGCCGTGATCGGGTCGGAGGGGTCCAGATCGCGCAGGATCCGCAGCGTCTGCTCGTCGTGCCCGGTCGTGATGTCCACGACGGACGCGAGCGTCCGGTACGGCAACGGCCGTGCCGTACGCGGCAGTTCGCCGGACGCGGTCCGCGTGGCCCGGCGGTACGCCGCGACGTCCGCCGGCTGCGCGCCCCCCTCCGAGACCTTCCGCTCCAGCGCGTCCCACTCGTCGTACGTCCGCTGGATCTCCTGGTCGAAGGCGACCTTGAAGGACTGGTTCGGCCGCCGCCGCGCGTACAGCCACCGCAGCAGCGGCGCCTCCATGATCTCCAGCGCGTCGGCCGCCGTCGGCACTCCGCCCTTGGAGCTGGACATCTTCGCCATGCCGCTGATGCCGACAAACGCGTACATCGGCCCGATCGGCTGCTCGCCGCCGAAGATCTCCTTCACCAGCTGCCCGCCGACCACGAACGACGAGCCGGGCGACTGGTGGTCCACCCCGCTGGGCTCGAAGATCACGCCCTCGTAGGCCCACCGCATCGGCCAGTCGACCTTCCAGACCAGCTTGCCGCGGTCGTGCTCGGACAGCCGCACGGTCTCGGCGTGCCCGCAGGCGCAGGTGTACGAGAGCTCGGTGGTCTCGTCGTCGTACGCGGTGACGGTCGTCAGGTCGCGCTCGCAGACCGAGCAGTACGGCTTGTACGGAAAGTAGCCCGCGGCGGCCGAGCCGTCGTCCTCGCTCGCCGCGCCCGACCCTTCGGCCGCGGCCTCGGCGGCAGCGGCGTCGGCCTCGTCGACCTTGCCCTTCTTCTGCTGCTGCTTGCCCCCGGCACCGCCGGCGGCCCCGGCCGCCTTCTCCTTCGTCCGGTACCGGTCCAGCACCGCGTCGATCCGCCGCCGCTCGCGCATCGCGAAGAGGATCTGCTCGCGGTAGACGCCCGAGGTGTACTGCTCGGTCTGGCTGATGCCGTGGAACTCCACGCCCAGCTCCGCCAGCGCCGCGACCATGGGCGCCTTGAAGTGCTCGGCCCAGTTCGGGTGTTCGGAGCCGGGCGGGGCCGGCACGGAGGTCAGCGGCTTGCCGATGTGCTCGGACCAGGACGGGTCGATCCCGGCGGGCACCTTGCGGAACCGGTCGTAGTCGTCCCACGACAGGATGTGCACGCATGCGTGGCCGCGGCGGCGGACCTCGTCCGCGACGAGGTGCGGGGTCATGACCTCGCGGAGGTTTCCGAGGTGGATCGGCCCGGACGGGCTGAGGCCCGAGGCGCAGACGATCGGTTTGCCGGGGGCGCGGCGCTCCGCCTCGGCGATGACCTCGTCCGCGAACCTGGAGACCCAGTCGGTCTCAGTGCTCTGAGCCACGATCGGCACTTCCTTCTCGAATCCTCGTGATTCCTCGCCCGAAAGCCTGGCGCCCCCATTGTCCCATCCGGAAAACGGGTGGCGTGCCCATGGGATACTGGGCGCCAGTCCCCTTTCCACTCGGTTTTCGACAAGATCCACCCGGCAGTCGGTCGACCAGCACTCGGTCCACCAGCACGGTCCAGTCCATCAGCACTCGGTCCATTCGACGGAACGGTACGTATCCATGGCCTCGGTTCCCTCCCTCGCCGCCTCGGTCCACCAGCGCGTCGCGGACGCCCTCTCGGCTGCCCTGCCGGAGGCCGGCTCCGCCGACCCGCTGCTGCGACGGAGCGACCGGGCGGACTTCCAGGCCAACGGGATGCTGGCGCTGGCGAAGAAGCTGAAGGGCAACCCGCGCGAGCTGGCGTCCCAGGTCGTCGCGGGGCTCCCGGCGGACGACCTGCTGGCCGAGGTCGAGGTCTCGGGCCCCGGCTTCCTCAACATCAAGGTCACGGACGAGGCGATCGTCCGGACCCTGGCGGCGCGCGCGGCCGACGACCGGCTGGGCGTCCCGTACGCCGAGAACCCGGGCACGACGGTGATCGACTACGCCCAGCCGAACGTGGCCAAGGAGATGCACGTCGGCCACCTGCGCTCGGCGGTGATCGGCGACGCGGTCGTCCAGATCCTGGAGTTCGCGGGCGAGACGGTGGTCCGGCGCCACCACATCGGCGACTGGGGCACCCAGTTCGGCATGCTCATCCAGTATCTGGAGGAGCACCCGCACGAGCTGGACCACCGGGCCTCCTCGCCGGACACCGCGGCCTCCGGCGAGGAGGCCATGTCGAACCTCAACCGGCTCTACAAGGCCTCGCGCGCCCTCTTCGACTCCGACGAGGAGTTCAAGACGCGGGCCCGGCGCCGGGTGGTCGACCTCCAGGCGGGCGACCCGAAGACCCTCGCGCTGTGGCAGAAGTTCGTCGACGAGTCGAAGATCTACTTCTACTCGGTCTTCGACAAGCTCGACATGGAGATCCGCGACCCCGACGTCGTCGGCGAGTCCGGCTACAACGACATGCTGGACGAGACCTGCCGCCTCCTGGAGGAGTCCGGCGTCGCGGTCCGCTCCGAGGGCGCGCTCTGCGTCTTCTTCGACGACGTCAAGGGCCCGGACGGCAACCCCGTACCACTGATCGTGCGGAAGTCCGACGGCGGCTACGGCTACGCGGCCACCGACCTCTCCGCGATCCGCGACCGGGTGCAGAACCTGCACGCGAGCACGCTGCTGTACGTGGTCGACGCCCGCCAGTCCCTCCACTTCCGGATGGTCTTCGAGACCGCCCGCAGGATCGGCTGGCTGAACGACAAGGTGCACGCGGTCCAGCTCGCGTTCGGCACGGTCCTCGGCAAGGACGGCAAGCCGTTCAAGACCCGTGAGGGCGAGACGGTCCGGCTGGTCGACCTCCTGGACGAGGCGATCGAGCGCGCGGCGACGGTCGTGCGGGAGAAGGCCCAGGACCTCACCGAGGCGGAGATCGCCGAGCGGTCGGCCCAGGTCGGCATCGGCGCGGTGAAGTACGCGGACCTGTCCACGTCGGCCTCGCGGGACTACAAGTTCGACCTGGACCAGATGGTGTCCCTCAACGGCGACACCTCGGTCTACCTCCAGTACGCCTACGCCCGTATCCAGTCGATCCTCCGCAAGGCGGGCGACGTACGGCCGGTGGCGCACCCCGGGCTCGAACTGGCTCCGGCGGAGCGGGCGCTGGGCCTCCACATCGACGAGTTCGCGGAGACCCTGCGGGGCGTGGCGGAGACGTACGAGCCGCACAAGCTGGCCGCATACCTCTACCAGCTGGCCTCGCACTACACGACGTTCTACGACCAGTGCCCGGTGCTGAAGGCGGACACCCCGCAGACCGTCGAGAACCGCCTGTTCCTGTGCGCGCTGACGGCCCGCACGCTCCACCAGGGCATGGACCTGCTGGGCATCAGGACGCCCGAGCGGCTCTGACCGCGCTTACCGCGCTTTCGGCGCTTCATCGCGCTTTCAGAGGCGGCTCCGGTACGCCTTCAGGGGGCGGCTCCGCCACGGCACTCGCCGTCAGAGCCGCCCCTTCGGCTTTCCCGGCGCGCCGAACCTTCCGGCACACCGAACCTTCCGGTGCGCCGAACCTTCCGGTGCGCCGAACCTTCCGGTGCGCCGAACCGTCAACTCCCGTTCAGCCGGGCACCCGTGCGGGGTGAGGCGCGCCCGCAGCAGGATTCGGAACCGATCCATCCGTAACCTGCGAAAGGATTCGAAGATGTCGGGAACGATCCCGGGAACGTTGAGCCGTCGGACGCTGCTCGGCGGGGTGTCCGCCGCGGGCCTCTCCCTGGCACTCTCCTCGGGCGGGAGCGCGGCCGCGGCCGAGGTCGCGTACGCCGCCTTCCGCGTGGTCCGCGCCTGCCCCGGTGAACCCGGGCGGCCGGAGATCACACTGCCGGAGGGCTACACCCTGGTCCCCGGCGAGAAGTACGCGGTGGCCGGCAGAGCCGAGTTCTACGCGTTCGTGCAGGGCCCGCGGAACACCGCCGGGATCGAGGTGGCGGTGCGCTGGCCGGGGGTGCCTGTGGCGGCCGTGGTCCACCAGGACACCCGCCCGGCGCTGCGCCGCGACCCGTCGGACCGCCACACGGTCCGCTTCACCCTCCCGGTGGCGGGGGTCAGCCCGGACGCCAACCAGCCCACCCTCCAGGTCTGGAGCCAGCCGGACATCTCCCCCGGGATGAACTGGCGCATCGAGCACAACGACCCGGACCGGGCGGCGGGCCCGTGGGCGACGGTGGAGTGGCCGGAGGTGGAGGTGAAGTCGGTGGTGCACCAACTGGTCGCGGCCCACACGGTTTTCCGCGACTCCGGCATGGTGGAGACGGCCGCCGCGAAGGGCCACCGCTTCGTGCTCATGGGGTTCGAGACCAACAACACCCTGCACACGGACAACCCGCCGCACTGGCACATCTCGTACAACTCCGGCCGGGACTTCAACGCCCCGACGCACAACCCCCACTACTGGCTCGACACCGAGGGCCGCACCTTCTACAACGGCATGGACGTCACGGGCCTGGGCCGCTTCAAGCACTACGCCGGCGACCCGGCCCCTATCTACGACTTCCTCGGCGACGCCAACGGGGGCCGCGGCAACCTGGTGGTCACGACCACGATCCGCGCGGACGGCGGCCTGGACATCGCCCCACCGACAGGCCCGGCCTACGCGATAGCGGCCGGCCGCGACGGCACGCTGCGGGACGAGGTGACGGTCGAACGCGCGGGCCGCCCGTGGCTCCGTATAGCCACAACAGACCACGTCCGCCTGGGCCTTCTGACGATCCGCACCCACGACCTCCAGTCCCCGTCCCGCCCCCGCACCCAACAGCTCCGCTACGACCGCCTGACGGGAGTCCAGAAGACCCCGTACGTCAGCCCCATCGCCTGACCGACCGGCCCCGGGCCTTCCGGCGGCTCACGCCGGAAGGCCCTCACACCAGAGCCGCGGGAGGGCTCACGCCAGGCGCCCTCCCGCGCGCC
>NZ_LIQY01000032.1 GCF_001418495.1 Streptomyces pathocidini
CCAGGCCGGGGTGGAGGTCGCGGAGGAACTCCCCGACCTCCACCCCGGCCTGGGCCTGAGCCGCCAGCTGCGCCCCGATACGGGCCGCCGTCTCCATCGCCTGGGCCAGCCGCGGGTCCGGTGCCACACCAGGGCCGCCGGTCTCCAGAAGGGAGAGGTGCCCGTCGTCCAGCAGCCAGACGTAGCCGTGGACGATCCCCCGGTGGCGTACGGGCAGGCAGATCCGGCCCATCAGCACACCGGCCGCCGGGTCGGGCGGGATGCGGACCGGGCCGGTGGCGCGCGCGATGCCGAAGGCCTCGAACCACGCCCGTACGGCCGGGGTCGAGCGGCGGTTGAGGATCGAGCGGGTGCGGACCGGGTCCATGGTCAGGCCGCCGAATCCGTCGGTGTCGTCGTCCGCGTCACCGCCGTGGGCGCCGAAGGCGATCAGCCCGAAGTCGCGGTCCTCCAGGGTCGCGGGGGCGCCGAGGACCGCCGAGATCTCGTCCACGAGCTGCTGGTAATCGCCGCGCATCCGCCGTTCCGGTCCTTCGCCTCGCACCTCACCGGGCCGGGGAACCGACCCTCATTGGGCCGGGAACCCCGACCCTTCAACGGGCCGGAGAACCGACCACCGGCCCGGGGAGACCGACCCGCCGGGCCGGAGAAACCCGACCCACCGGGCCTGGGAAACCCGACCCACCGGACCGGAGAACCCGGCCGTCACCACCATTCTCGTACAGCCTTCATACATCTGTCTGAGATCCCGGACACGGATGCGTGACAGCTGTCGATGGTCCACGATCGGAGCCATCCTTAGGTTTCACGGTGGTTCTCCTTGCCGTCGCGGAGCGTTCTCCGGCCTCGGTCTTCGTCCTCATCGTGGAGGTGCCCCGTGCTGGGTCCCGTGCTCCTCGCCGCCGCGCGCAGCGACAGCATCCGCCGCATCGTCTCGGCCGCGCCGGTCACCCGCCCCGTGGTGGACCGCTTCGTGGCGGGTGAGCGGCTCGACGAGTCCCTGGCGGCCGTGCGCCTGCTCACCGCCCGCGGCCTGGAGGTCACCCTCGACCACCTCGGCGAGGACATCACCGACCCGGCCGAGGCCCTGCGGAACCGCGACGCCTACCTCGCGCTCGCCGAGGCCCTCAAGGGCGAGGGCCTGGGCGTACGGGCCGAGATGTCGGTCAAGCTGTCCGCGTTCGGGCAGGCGCTGGCCGGCGGCCATGACCTGGCGCTGGCCAATGTCACGCCGGTGGTCGAGGCGGCCGCCGAGGCGGGTACGACGGTGACCCTCGACATGGAGGACCACACCACCGTCGACTCCACCCTCGCGATCCTCGCCGAGCTGCGGAAGCGCTTCCCGCAGACGGGCGCGGTCGTGCAGTCGTACCTGTTCCGCACCGAGGACGACTGCCGCGCGCTCGCCGGGGAGGGCTCGCGGGTGCGGCTGGTGAAGGGTGCCTACAAGGAGCCCGCCTCGGTCGCCTTCCAGGACAAGCGCGAGGTCGACAAGGCGTACGTCCGGTGCCTGAGGATCCTCATGGCGGGCCAGGGCTACCCGATGATCGGCTCCCACGACCCGCGCATGGTCGCCATCGCCCAGGAGCTGGCCCACCGCGCGGGCCGGAAGGCCGACGAGTACGAGTTCCAGATGCTGTACGGCATCCGCGAGGCCGAGCAGGAGCGGCTCGTCGCGGAGGGGCACCGTATGCGGGTTTACATCCCGTATGGCACAGACTGGTATGGGTACTTCATGCGGCGCCTCGCGGAGCGTCCCGCGAACCTCGCCTTCTTCCTCAGGTCGCTCGCCACGCGCGGCTGAGCCCCGACCCGTCCCCGACTTCCGTCCCCCGCCCTCGATCGATCGAAGGAGACAACGGCCACCATGGACGCTGTGACCCAGGTCCCCGCGCCGGTTAACGAGCCGGTGCACACCTACGCCCCCGGCAGCCCCGAGCGGGCCCGCCTGGAGAAGAAGCTCAAGGAGCTCTCGGGCAACCGGCGCGAGCTGCCGATGACCATCGGCGGCGAGAAGCGGATGGGCGGTGGCGAGCGCTTCGACGTCGTGCAGCCGCACAACCACTCCGCCAAGCTCGGCAGCTTCGCCAACGCCACCCACCAGGACGCCCAGGACGCGATCGACGCCGCCCTGGCCGCCGCCCCGGCCTGGCGGGCGCTGTCCTTCGACGACCGTGCCGCGATCATCCTCAAGGCCGCCGAGCTGCTCTCGGGTCCCTGGCGCGAGACGCTGGCCGCCGCCACGATGCTGGGCCAGGGCAAGACCGCGCAGCAGGCCGAGATCGACACCCCCTGCGAGCTCGTCGACTTCTGGCGCTTCAACGTGCACTTCGCGCGCCAGATCATGGCCGAGCAGCCCATGGCCAACTCGCCCGGCGTGTGGAACCGCAGCGACCACCGGCCGCTGGAGGGCTTCGTCTACGCGGTGACGCCCTTCAACTTCACCGCCATCGCGGGCAACCTCCCCACGGCCCCCGCCCTCATGGGCAACGTCGTGGTGTGGAAGCCGTCCCAGACGCAGACGCTGGCCGCCGTGCTCCTCATGGAGCTGCTGGAGGAGGCCGGGATGCCGAAGGGTGTCATCAACCTGGTCACCGGTGACGGGCAGGCGGTCTCGGAGGTCGCCCTGGTCCACCCGGACCTGGCCGGTATCCACTTCACCGGCTCGACCAAGACCTTCCAGTACCTCTGGAAGACGGTCGGCAGCAACATCGAGAAGTACAAGACCTACCCGCGCCTGGTCGGCGAGACCGGCGGCAAGGACTTCATCGTCGCCCACCCGTCGGCCGACCCGGCCGTCCTGAAGACCGCGATGACCCGCGGCGCCTTCGAGTTCCAGGGCCAGAAGTGCTCCGCCGCCTCGCGCGCGTACGTCCCGGCCTCCCTGTGGAACTCCGGCCTCAAGGAGCAGTTCGCGGCCGAGGTCGAGGGCCTGACCATGGGTGACGTCAGCGACCTTTCGAACTTCATGGGCGCGGTCATCGACGACCGGGCCTTCGCCAAGAACAAGGCCGCCATCGACCGCGCCAAGGCGGACCCGACGGTCGAGGTCGTGGCCGGCGGCACGTACGACGACAGCGAGGGCTACTTCGTCCGCCCGACGGTCCTGGTCTCCACCGACCCGGAGAACGAGATCTTCAAGGACGAGTACTTCGGCCCGATCCTGGGCGTCTACGTCTACGAGGACGAGAAGTACGAGGAGATGCTCCAGCAGATGGAGTCCGCCTCGCCGTACGGCCTGACGGGCTGCGTCATCGCGCAGGACCGCGCGGCCGCCGCCGCCACCTGCGAGGCGCTGCGCTTCGCGGCCGGCAACTTCTACATCAACGACAAGCCCACCGGTGCCGTCGTCGGCCAGCAGCCCTTCGGCGGCGGCCGCGCCTCCGGCACCAACGACAAGGCGGGTGCCAAGCAGAACCTGATGCGGTGGACCTCCACCCGCTCCATCAAGGAGACGCTGGTCCCCCCGACGGACTATCGCTACCCGCATATGGGCTGACCTGCCCGGACAACACGGCGGACCCCCGTTCCAGGCCTCGGCCGGGTGGGGGTCCGCCGCGTTCGCCGTCTCAGATAGTAGGAAGTCCGAGTAACTGTGCAGACAGTGGCGCCCGGCTGTCCTAACTTTGTAGAAGCCGAACGTCTCGCTCGATCCAGCGATCGGCGGGTGAGGGCTGGTGCCCTGGCAGGCGACCCCTGCCGCACCACGGCCCCCCGCCCCTTCCGGCGATCCGAATGCTCTCTCGGGGCTCTGGTATTGGAGACGTGCACCCATGAACGAGACCGCTCGCAGGGTCCGCCACTCGGCCGCCCGCACCACGGACACCACCGCCCGCAAGAACGCCGCCGCCGCCCTCCAGCGCGCGCTGGACCGG
>NZ_LIQY01000320.1 GCF_001418495.1 Streptomyces pathocidini
GCGCTGCCCGTCGGGGCCGTGCTGTTCCGGCCCGGTGGGCCGCAGGGTGGTGGTCATCAAGGGGAGTTGTACCGGCTGGGCACTTCCTCGTCACCCCTTTTCGTCCGCGGGGCGCACGGCCCGGCCGGGCTCAGCGCGGGTCCGGGTCGGCCGCCGAGCGCTCCTCGAAGATCCGCATCGCCTTGGCCGTGACGGGTCCCGGCGCGCCGCTCAACTCCCGGTCGTCCACGCGGTGGACGGCCTGGACGTCGCGGAGGCTGGAAGTCAGAAACACCTCGTCGGCGCGTTCCAGGACGTCCAGCGGCAGGTCGGTTTCCGTGGCGCCCGCCCAGTCGGCGACGAGAGCGCGGGTGATGCCCGCGAGGCAGCCGGAGGCCAGCGGCGGGGTGTGGAGTTCGCCGTCGAGGACGACGAAGACGTTGGAGCCGGTGCCCTCGCACAGCTGCCCGACGGTGTTGGCGAGCATGGCCTCGGTGGCGCCGTGCTCGTGGGCGCGGGCGAGGGCGACGACGTTCTCGGCGTACGAGGTGGTCTTGAGGCCCGCGATCGCGCCGCGCTCGTTGCGGGTCCAGGGGACGGTCACGACGGCCGTGGTGTCGGCGCGGCGGGCGGTCTCGCCGAGCGCGACGACCAGCGTTGCCGGGGCGGTTCCGCGGTCGGAGCCGAGCGGGGAGAGCCCGCCGGTGTAGGTGATGCGCAGCCGGCCGTACGAGACGGGGTTGGCCGCCACGACCTCGTGGCAGGCCCGGCGCACCTCGTCGAGGTCGGGTTCGGGCAGGTCGAGGCCGCGGGCCGAGCGGGCCAGCCGCTCCAGGTGCCGGGTCATGGCGAAGGAGACGCCCCCGCTGACCTTGATCGTCTCGAAGACACCGTCGCCGACCGTCAGTCCGTGGTCGAGCACGGAGACGCGTGCGGCGTCGATGTCCCGCAGCGCTCCGTCGAGCCAGATCCTCATCGCAGAGTCCTCCCGGTCTCCTCGTACGTACCCGACGCTACCGCGAGCAGCCGGGATGCCTTCAGTTCGGTCTCATCCCACTCCCGCTCGGGGTCCGAGCCCCAGGTGATGCCCGCGCCCGTGCCGAAGCGCAGCGTTGGGGCGGCGTCCGCCCGGTC
>NZ_LIQY01000321.1 GCF_001418495.1 Streptomyces pathocidini
GTGTGGGTCTCGGGGGCGGCGGGCCGCGGGTCGGGGCTCGCGTCCCTGGTGCGCCATCGGGTGCGCATCGCGAGGAGGACGGCCAGGAACGCGCCGAAGAGGGCCACGTAGACCGCCACGACGATGCCGAGCATGGCCCACAGCGCGGCGGGGCGGGTGGTGGTGACGGCCTCCGAGACGCGCATCGACTCGTAGACGATCCACGGCTGGCGGCCCACCTCGGTGGTGATCCAGCCGCATTCCACGGCCACCAGCGAGGCGCCGCCCGCGCAGGCGGCGCACCGGAAGAACCAGCGCGAGGCGGGCAGATCGCGCCGCCGCCACCAGCACCACGCGTACCAGAGGGCGAGCAGCACGAGGATGGAGCCGATGATCGCCATGAGGTCGAACGCCCAGTGGACGATGGTGGCCTGAACGGCCGTCGGGCGCTGGTCGGCCGGGACGGAGGTCAGCCCGGTGACCTCGGTGTCCGGGCTGAACCCGGCCAGCATCGAGTCCAGCCAGGGGATCTTGATGCCGCCCGAGATCGAGCCGTCGGGGTTCATCCGGCCGAACAGGTACTCCGGGACGTGGGTGTCGGTCTTCCACACCAGTTCGGCCGCCGCGAACTTGACGGGCTGGTGGTGGAAGACCTCGCGGGCGACCGTGTCGCCGACCAGGAACTGGACGGGGGTGGTGAGGGCGGCGACGGTGAAGGGGAGGGTGAAGCCGAGCCGGTGGTAGCGGTCGCGGCGGCCGCGCAGCCAGCCGACGGCGTAGACGCCGGCGACGACATAGCCGGCGGTGAGGATCATCGCCAGGACGAAGTGCCAGTACTCGGGCCCGAGCATGGGCGTGAAGACCGCGCGGCGCAGGTCGACGTCGACCGGCCGACCCGAGGAGTCGAGGGTGAAGCCGCGCGGGGTGTTCATCCACGCGTTGGCGGCGATGATGCCGAAGGCGCCCATCAGGGCGGCGGCGGGCAGCGGCAGGCCGAGCCAGAAGTGGTGCCAGGGCCTGAGCCGGTTCCAGCCGTAGAGGTAGATCGCGATGAGCACGGCCTCCAGGAAGAAGGCCCAGGCCTCCACGCCGAAGCCGATCCCGAAGACGTCGCCCCAGCGCCCCATCATTCCCGGCCACAGCAGGCCGAACTCGAAGGACAGCACCGTGCCGGTGACGATGCCGACGGCGAACTGCACGGCCATGACCGCCGACCAGCGGCGCGCGAGCAGCAGCGCGTCGGCGTCCTGGCGGCGCAGGCCGCGGTGGTGCATCAGCAGCGTGAGGAAGGGGAGGGCGACGCCGAAGGGGACGAGGAGGATGTGCGTGGCGAGGGTGAAGGCCATCAGCTGCCGCGCGGGGAGCGTCTGTTCCGGGCCGGCGGCCATCAACTCCATGACGGCGTCCATGCGGGCGAGGAAACCGTACGGGTTGCGGGTCGGACCCGCCCCTGGTGCGGCGAGTCGGCCGGATGTCCTGCGGACGGGCTAATGGGGTTCTGCCGGGGCGCTGCCGCGGGGGGCGCAGGGAGTTGCGGTGGGTTCGGCACCGCCGGGCTCCGGCGTCGGGGTGCTCGCCGTTGCGGCGGGATCTTTCCTGGGGGACTTCGTCCCCCCAGACCCCCATGGCGGGGGCCTTGGGGCTCGGCCCCGCGGCTGGGGCTCGCCGGGACTTCGTCCTCGCCCCTGCTACAGCCTTCGCTGGGGTGGGCGGTTGAGGGCCTCGTCCAGGGTCAGGGCGGTGTCTATGAGGCCCAGGTGGGTGAAGGCCTGGGGGAAGTTGCCCAACTGTTCACCGGTGACGGCCACTTCCTCGGAGTACAGGCCCAGGTGGTTGGCGTAGGTCAGCATCTTCTCGAAGACCAGGCGGGCCTGGTCGAGTTGGTCGGCGCGGGCCAGGGCGTCCACGTAGAAGAACGTGCACAGCGAGAACGTGCCCTCGGAGCCGCGCAGCCCGTCGGGGGAGGCCGAGGGGTTGTAGCGGTAGACGAGGCTGTCGGAGACCAGCTCCTCGTCCATCGCCGTGAGCGTCGCCCCCCACATCGGGTCGTGCGGCGCGATGAACCCGACGGTGGACATCCGCAGCAGCGAGGAGTCCAGCACGTCCGTGCCGTAGTGCTGGACGAACGCCTGCCGGTCCGGGTTCCAGCCGCGGTCCATGATCTGGGCGTAGATCCCGTCCCGCTGGGTGATCCAGTCCAGTAGTTGGGCGGGGCGGCCGCGTTCGGTGGAGAGGCGGACCGCGCGGTCGAGCGCGACCCACGACATCAGCCGCCCGTACGTGAAGTCCTGCCGCCCGCCGCGGGTCTCCCAGATGCCCTCGTCGGGCTGGTCCCAGTGCCGGGTGAGCCAGTCGACGATGGTGCCCAGCGACGTCCAGCCCTTGTGGTCGAGCTGGATGCCGCGCTGGTCGGCGAAGTAGATGCTGTCCAGCGCCTCCCCGTAGATGTCCATCTGCAGCTGGGTCGCGGCGCCGTTGCCGATGCGTACGGGGCGGGAGCCGCGGTAGCCCTCCCAGTGGTCGAGGGTCTCCTCGACCAGCTCGGAGGAGCCGTCGACCCGGTACATGGTGTTCAGCGGCCCGGCGCCGCCCGCCTGCTCCCGTACGCGGTCGCGCAGCCAGTCGATGAACGCCGCGGCCTCCTCGGTGAAGCCCAGCTTCAGCAGCGCGTAGACGGAGAAGGAGGCGTCCCGGATCCAGGTGTAGCGGTAGTCCCAGTTCCGCTCGCCGCCGACCTGCTCCGGCAGCCCGCCGGTGGGCGCGGCCACCACCGCCCCGCTCGGCGCGTACGTCATGAGCTTGAGGGTGATCGCCGAGCGCTCCACCGACTCCCGCCACCTCCCGGTGTACTGGGAGCGGGCGAGCCAGAGGCGCCAGTAGCGGACGGTGTCCTCGAAAAGGCCCTGGAACTCGTCGGCGTGGATCTCGCGCGGCGGGCACTCGGCGAAGGACTCCAGGACGAGGCCGCGCTGCTCGCCCGCCACCAGCGGTATCCAGCCGTGGAGTTCGCCGCCGCTCTCGTTGTCGACGGCGGTCACGCGCGCGGGCCGGGCGTCCGTGGCCTCGCGCACCGAGTGCACGGTCAGCTCCATGCCGTCGGGGAAGCCGTCGGTCGGGTCGCAGACGAACACGGCCCCGGAGTCGTACGCCTCGACGCGGTGGTGGGCGCGGCCGTAGTCGAAGCGCGGGGCGAGCCGCACGTCGAACTCCATGCGCCCGCGCACACAGCGGAACATCCGCACCAGCCGGTGGCGGCGGGTGACCTCCCGGCCGGTGCACACGGGCATGAAGTCGACCACCTCGCCCGCGCCCTCCTCGGTCATGAACCGGGTGATGAGAATGGCCGTGTTGGGGTGGTAGAGCTGCTTGGCCGTGTACGCGCGCTGGGCGGGCCGCACCCGGAACTCGCCGCCGCTCCGGGCATCCAGTAGCGAGCCGAAGACGCTCGGTGAGTCGAACCGGGGGCAGCAGAACCAGTCGATGTTCCCGTCCGTCGAGACCAGGGCGGCGGTCTGCAGATCGCCGATCAGCCCGTGGTCGGCGATGGCCGGGTACGGGGACCCACCGCCGGTCACGGGGCACGCTCGGGGAGCGCCTGCCTGATGTCCATCCGGCCTCCTTCGGGACGACCGCGTCAGGTTTCGCGACGGTCAGGTTTCGAGGCGGTCAGGGTCCCCGCCGGTCAGGTGTCCCTGCTTTCGAGACGGTCAGGTGTGCCCGCGTTTGACCGTGCACAGCGCCCAGATGATGAACGCGTACAGGGCCACCAGGATCAGCGACCACAGCGGATGCCACGGCAGGGAGAGGAAGTTGACGATCAGGGCGAGGCTCGCGAGGACCACGCCGGCGGTCCTGGCCCATGCGGGCGCGGCCTTGAGCAGGGCCAGGCCCACCAGGAAGACCAGCAGGCCGAGGATCAGGTGCATCCAGCCCCAGCCGGTGAGGTCCCAGCGGAAGACGTAGTCCTTGGTGGCGACGAAGACATCGTTCTTGGCGATGCCCATGATCCCCCGGAAGATGCTCAGGAGACCGGTCACGGCCAGCAGGACTCCGGCGAACGTGGTTCCTCCGTTCGCCAGCCCCTGGTGCCTGTCGGGGTTGCGGGGATTCTGGGTAGTCGTGGCGCTCTGGCTCATGGCGACACCTCGTCAGTTCGGCTTCTCGGTTTCTCGGCCCGGTTTCTCGGGCTCGGGATCGGGATTGGGGATCGGGTATTGGAGGTCGGGGGTCGGGGGTCGGCTCAGGATCTTCGGGATCAGCTCAGGAGCTTCTGCTTGGCCTGGGCGAACTCCTCCTCGGTGATGTCGCCCCTGGCCTTGAGTTCGGAGAGCTTGGTCAGCTCGTCCGCGCTGCCGCCCCCGCCCGTGACCTGCTTGATGTACTCGTCGTAGGCGGCGCGCTTCTGCTTGGCGTGCTCGATCTCGCGCCTGCCCATGTCCTGGCCCCGCGCGATCACGTACACGAGCACACCCAGGAACGGGACGAACAGCACGAACAGCAGCCATCCGGTCTTCCCCCAGCCGCCCAGGTGGGGGTCGCGGAAGATGTCGAAGATGACCCGGAACAGCACCGACAGCCACAGGACCCAGAGGAAGAACCACATCACGGTCCAGAAGACCCCCAGCACCGGGTAGTCGTACGCCAGGCTCACGAGGCCGTCCGGGCTCACGAGACCGTCCATAGCGCACCTCCTGTCCGCGTCCGCCGCGTCGGCTCCTGTCCGTGTCCGTATCCGCCCACGTCGGGACGCCCGTCCACACTCCGCCCGGCGGTGTCCGGGGCGCCTCACCCGCCGTGGGTGAAATCCGGGACCCGGTGAAATCCGGGGGCCCGAGGAAATCCGGGGGACACGAGTTGAGGGGGTCCGCTGCCGGTCCTACCGTGGCCGTATGGGTGAACGCGGTGACCGGCGCCCTTCTGGGGGGCCGGTCCCGTCGGAGAAGATCACGGCCCCCGGGCCGGTGCCCTCCCTCGTGGCCCGGGAGCGGCTGTACGACGCGCTGGACGGCGGCCCCGACCGCCCGGCGGTCCTGGTCTGCGCCCCCGCCGGATACGGCAAGACGACGCTGCTCGCGGACTGGGCGGCCCGTACGCCGGAGGCCGTGGCCTGGGTGCGGCTCGACGCCGGGGACGACGACCCGGCCCGGCTCCGCGCGACCATCGCAGCGGCACTCCGGGCCGCGGCCCGCCCGCCCGGCGGCGGCCCGGTCCCCGCGACCCGGTCCCCCCGTGACCCTGCGCCGCACCCGCGGCAGGGGTCCGCTCGGC
>NZ_LIQY01000322.1 GCF_001418495.1 Streptomyces pathocidini
CGCGTGAGGTCCGGCCGCGTGGGGTGCGGGGCGCGTGGAAGCGCAGGGCCACGTGGGGCGGCGGCCGGCGCCGAGGCATGACACGTAAGGTCGCCCGACCCCGTGCCAACGGGCTTGATCGCGTTCGTGGCCGTGGCCGCCGCCGTGGTGGTCCTGCGCCGTATCGCTCCGGACGCCCCTCGCACCTTCCGCGTGCCGCTCTACCCCGTGGTGCCCGTGCTGTGCGCGCTGTCCTGTCTGTATCTGGCGTATCTGCTGCCGGGCATCACCTGGACGCTCTTCGCCGTCTGGCTGCTGCTGGCCGCGGGGCTGTACCTCTGCTTCGGGCGTCGCCACTCACGGCTTCGGGGCAACGAGGCGGCACCGGACGGGGAGGCCCCCGTCACGGACGGCGTGGCTGCGTCTTCCGCCGGGGAGAGCGACCCGAGGGCGCCGCGCGTCTGAGCTCGAGCCAGGCGGCCAGCCGTACGTCAGGGTCGTCGAGGTCGACGCCGAACAGATCGCGAATCCGCCGCAGCCGGTAGCGCAAGGTGTTGGGATGCACCTTCAGCCGTGCCGCGGCGGAGGCGATGTCACCGGCGGTGTCGAGCCAGACGATGGCCGTCGCGGCGTAGTCGGTTTTCTGGGCGTGGTCGTGGGCGAGCAGCTCGTCGATCTCGCCCAGGCGCAGCCACGGATCCCGCTCGAGTTCGTCGCCCAGCCGGTCCAGCAGGATCCGGTGCCGAACATCGGCCGTGGTCACCGGAGTCGAGGCCGGATCGTCGTGGGCTGTGGCCCGCAGGATGCTGTCGACTTCCCGGCGCATCGGGGCCGACAGGCCGAGGTCGGTGCAGGGCCGTGACACCGCGGCCCGAAGACCGTCGCTCATGGACCGGCGGACGGCCTTGAGCGCGGAATCCGCAAAGCGGCGGGCCTCCGCCCTGCCGGTGGCGGGCAGCAGGACGTAGACGGCGTTCGCCGCGGCGACCACGGTCGAGGTCGTCCGGTGCGCGGCGCAGTACCGCATCAGGAGCCATTCGATGTGGGTGAGCAGCGCGGAGTCCCCGCCGGTCGCGTCGGCTCCACGCGCGGGCTTGGCGGGTTCGCCGCCGGGCGCGAACGCCGCGAGCGTGAACTTGGCCCCGGGGCGCAGCCCCAGCAGGTCCGCCGCTTCGTCGGCGGGCGGTCCTGAACGGTGCAGTACGGCACGGAGGGTGTCGCGGCGCACCCTGCGCTCGGCCTCGGGCAGGTTCAGCGCGCGCAGCAAGTGGGGGGCAGCGAACCGGCCGGTGTCCAGCAGTGCGCTCTCGCCGGCGACGGACAGCCCCTCCACCGGCTCGATCGCCCAGATCGTGCCCAGCGGCAGCGCCCCGGCGCGGATCGCGACCGCGGCCCTCGGCAACTCCTCTCCCATGGTGGGGAATCGGACGGCGCCGGTGGCCGCCAGCACCTGCCGGTACTGGCGGCGCTGCTCGGGGATGTCCGGCACTCGGCGGTGCAGGATGCCCCGCTCGCGGGCGGCATCGATGCGCAGCCCGGGCACCGTGGAGTACGCGACCACGTTCTGGTCCAGGTCCTCGATCACCACCTGGCCGCCGACAGCGGCGGCCAGGGCGTCGGCGAGCGCGAAGAGCTCCTCGCCGCCGGCGGGGGCCGATGGAGCCGCCTTTCCGCTGCCGTGCGCCGCGAGCGTGCAGCTCACCGACGCGTCGACGTTCCGCCACGGCATCGCGTCGTCGGCGGTGAGAACGGCGATGCCACATCTCTCGGCCTCGGCCACGAACCGTTCCGGGGCCTGTCCCCGCCGCTTGACCACGACGGCGGAGAACCCCTGCTCCGCGGCCCGGCTCAGCAGGTCGAGCGATCGGGCGTCCGTGATGTCGACGCCCACGAGCAGCAGGACAGCCGCGGGTGACCGCGGCAGCGCCTCCTGCGGATCGTGGATCACGGTTCCGCTCACCCGCACGTCCAGGCCGCCGGGCGCGGTGAGCACCCGTACCGCCGGTCCGTCGACGGCTTCCGCCAGCACTCTCAACGTGCCCTCGCCCCTCGGTTCCAGAGGCGGACGGGGCGTTGTCGCATCGGACAAGGGTCACCTCGTTTCGTAGGGCACTCGGCCACGGTGGCGTGCCATGCGGGCTGTCAGGATAGCGGCGAACGCCCTGCCCGCCCCGGAGAGGAAACCCTCGCACATGACCGTGATCGAACAGCCGGCCGCCCCTGCGACCGACCTCGTCGGGCTCTTTCCTGACGGCTCCCACCTGGCAGAAGACGGTGAGCTCGTGGTCGGCGGATGCCGGGTGTCCGACCTGGCGGACCGGTTCGGCACCCCGGCCGTCGTGGTCGACGAGATGGCCCTGCGCCATCGCGCGCAGGAATATGTTCGGGCCCTGGCGAAGCATTGGCCGAACAGCCAAGCCGTCTTCGCCTCGAAGTCCTTCCCCTGCACCGCGATCGTCCGCACGCTGGTGGAGGAGGGCCTCGGCGTGGACGTCGCGGGAGGGGGCGAACTGATCACCGCTCTCGCGGCCGGCGTCGACCCCGCGGATCTCGTCGTCCACGGCAACGCCAAGACCGACGAGGAACTCGCGATGGCCGTGGACGCCGGGGCGGGAACGATCGTCGTCGACAACTTCGACGACATCGACCGTCTCGAAAAACTGGTCGGGGACGGCGAGCAGAGGGTGCTGCTGCGGGTGATCCCGGAAGTCGCCGCCGACACCCACGAGGCGATGGTCACAGGGCAGCACGGCTCGAAGTTCGGGCTGTCCGTCGCCGACGCGGTTTCGGCGGTCGCCCGGTTGCGCGCCAGCGCCCGCCTGCGCCTTGACGGGCTGCACGTCCACGTGGGCTCGCAACTGCTCGACACGGAGCCGTTCCGCCGCTCCGTCGAGGCGATCGCCGGTATAGAGGGCCTGGGGAAACACGCCGTGTACGACCTCGGAGGAGGGCTCGGCGTGCGCTACACGTACGACGACCGCCCGCCGTCCGTCGAGGAATACGTACGCACCCTGGCCGACGCCGCTCGTACCCACCTTCCCGCGGGGGCCCGGCTGCTCATCGAGCCCGGCCGCTCGCTCGTCGCGGAAGCCGCCATGACCCTCTACCGCGTGGTCACCGTCAAGCCGGGGCCGCGCCCGCTCGTGGCGGTGGACGGCGGGATGGCCGACAACCTCGAACCCATGCTGTACGGCCAGCGGTTCGAGGCCACGGTCGCCTCACGCGTCGGCGGCGGTGAACGGTACGACCTGGTCGGCCGCCACTGCGAGTCGGGCGACACCCTGATCCGCGACGTCTTCCTGCGCTCCCCCGAATCCGGCGACGCGATCGCGGTGCCGGTGACGGGCGCGTACTGCTACTCGCTCGCCAACAACTACAACGGCGCCCGTCGCCCCCCGGTCGTCTTCTGCCACAACGGCGAAGCACGGGAGGTGGTCCGCCGGGAAACGTTCGAGGACCTGCTGCGCCGCGACGTCACCGGCTGAGGCCGGGACCCGCGCCGCGGCCAGTTGCCCACGAACAAAATTCCTGGTTCCGAATGGCTCCAACCAAAACGCAGATGGCGTCACGTTCGAATACCAGCTGTTGTTGCGGGTACTTGGAATCGCGAACTGCGATCCAAGGCCCGGCATCGACGATCTCGACGCAGTCGTTGGCGCCGCCGCTGTAGGAGCTCTTTCGCCAGTACACATCAGAGCGAGCAAGGTCTGGCGGGGTGGGGTTCGACTTGCTCACTGCTGTAGCTCCTTGATGATCTGCGTGATCTGGATGCGGGTTTCCGACGGGGAGGGCTCGAGCGCTCAGGTCGTCGAAGACCTCCTTGTAGTTCTCGACATCGTCAACCGACTCCAGATACACGGAGTTCCAGGGGTTCTCCAACCACACCAGGTCCTGCATGTGGTGAGGAAAGGCCAGAATCACGAAGGGGCCGTAGAGCCCGGGGTGGGCCTGGACGCCCTCATCCAACACGTGAACCCGGATTTGACCCGGGCCCCGGCACAGCGGCATCGAGCCACCTTCGACGCGTACGCCGCAGCACAGCTCCTCATCACCATGGCCGGCCACTACGACACCTGGCACCAACTCGCCACCGCGGCCGTCCCACCCGGCCTGCCAGGCACCCCCGAACCAGAAGGAAAACCCACCCTGTGGTGACCCAACGGCCCATCCGTATCAGGGGGCTCGGCACCCTCCACCGGCAAGACCACACTGCTGAAGCGGATAGAGAGGAACTGCGGGCCCACGGAGTGACTGTGGCCCACACCGAGCACCTCGCCAAACACGCCGCCGGTATCGACCTGCCGAAGATGGATCACCACGCAGGGCATCGCCGACAAGATCGCCACGCCGCGCAGGACGTCGAAGTCGTCCTCGCAGATCGAGCAGCACATGACGCCCTCGCCTACTTCCACGCGGCCCTCGAGTGCCGGGGCGAGCACCTCCATCGGCTGGCGAGCGAGCGGCTGCTCTCCTTGCCTCGACGCAGCTCCCGCAGTACGACCTGCCTCTGGCCACCGTGCTCGCCCCGAGCTTGCCGGTCAGCGAAAGCCACGACTACGGCGTGGGCTACCGCTTCCTGGTCGACTGACACGTACACAGCCTCCTGGCTGACGACGCGATCCCTCACCAGAGGGTCACCAGCGAGAGGCACAGCTAGACGCGCGTGCCATCGCACGTACCCAGCAACTCTGCTTCCAGAAGGTCTCGGTATAACCCTCCCGCTCGCAAGCACCATCGCCATCGCCATCGCCATCGCGGGAAGATCGTCTCCCCGTCTCGAACTAGGCACCATGTTTCTGACGGCCCCCGGCACCTGGGGCGTCTCCGCCGACAGCGACACCGCCCTCAGCGTGCCCCGGCAAGCCGTCCACCTCCACGAGATCGCAGAACTCATCTCGCTCAAGTCGGACCTGAGTTCGTGATGAAACTTCGGGCTCGCTGCTGACCGGCCACGGCCTGGCGACTGTCAGAAAGGAAGGGCAGAGCATCGACCGGCATTGCCGTCAGCCCAGCAGGCCAGCAGCGCGGTCCACCTACGACGAGCCGGGCAGTCGGCTCGACATGAAACCCAAGTCCGATCAACAGCAGCGATGTCCATTTTAATGTCTTAAATCACTCTTGCGGCGTACGCCAGCATCTTGATCAAGTGGATCTTGGTCGTCGTCGAGGAGAGGAGCCCCGTATGGGCTTCCTCGAACTCGCTCCCCGATAAGGAGAAGGTGTGAACTTCAAGAAGTTGGGCGTTACCGCAGGTGTCGCAATCATTGGCGCGGCACTCATCATCACCGCCCAAGGCAGCGCTCAGGCCGCTCCAGCAAAGCCGGTGTCCGCCTCTGCGACGACCGGCGAGAGCGTCAACAGCCCCAGGGCGCTCGGCTCTCTCGTCAACGCCGCGCGCGCGGTAGGCAAGGGTGTCGCCGCGGGCGCGAAGACTGCGGACAACATGCTTCAGCACGGCTCCATCTTTGGATTCTCTTCCAAGGTCCCCGAAGGGGTATCCGTCGAGACCGCATTCGATAAGTAAGCCCGCGTGACCAGGACTCACCGAACCACCAGGAGGGTGGCGTTGCTTGCCGGCGGCGCCCTCCTGAGTGCCCACATGACCATGTCCGCCCTCTCCCAAGCACCTCTCAGTCCAGCGAAGTTGAAGTACGGAGATGCTGTGCTGGAGTACCTGTCTCCCTACTTCGCACAGAACTGGATGCTATTCGCCCCTACGCCTCTTTCCGAGGGGCGAGGCATCATCGCGCGCGCAGAATGCACGAACGGAACCACGTCCGAATTTTATGATGTGTCAGCGCGCAGCCTCCAGAAGGCACAGACCTCTCGATTCTTCCCTTCTCGTGAAGTCCGGCTCATCTCTGGAAACATTCAGCAGCTGTCCACCAATGATGAAGTGCTGCAGAGACTCAGACAGAACCGCAAGAACGACAAGAAGCCTGAGCTCCCTCTGTTGCCGCACGAGAAAGTGACAGAGCAACAGGCCATCCGATTCCTGTCCCGTTACGCAGCCGACCAGATGCCGAACGCATGCGACGGAAAGATCTCGAGGGTCCAGGTTCGCATGTACATCCGCGATCTACCGCCATGGTCAAAACGCCACGATGCCGAAGCTAAAGACAAGGTCAAGGTCAGAGACTTCAAGTGGATCGATGCGCGGGTTCTACGATGAAGGGTCTCACAGCCTCCCTTGATACCTGGGGCGCCCGACCTGTGGCGCTCACCGGCGTTTGCGGTATGCGCGTCCTTCTTGGGTTCGTAGGGTTCATGTACTACGTGAGTCAGTACAGCGAACGAGATTACCTGTTCGGCCCCGATGGCGTACTGCCGTTTGACGAGTTCAAACAGCAGCTGTCCTCGATCAACCTGTATTCACTCTCGGCTTCGCCTGCCTGGTTCCAGCTCGTCTACCACGCGGGCGCGTTGGCGGCTCTTGCTGTGATGCTGGGGGTAGGTGGCCGGTTCGGCCTCGGCCTGCATTGGCTGCTGCTGTGGTCCGTCTATCAGAGGCAACCAGTTCTCCTCGACGGCGGAGACAACCTTGCCTACGTAGTCATCCCGTTCCTTCTCCTGACGCGATGCTACGAAAGGTTCGCCTTCCCTAGCGGGTTCATGCGCCGTTTCAGCAGACGCGTCCCAAGCTCCGTACGAGACTTATCTGTTCCCTTTCATAACCTGGGCATCCTCATGATCTCGGCACAGGTATGCCTCGTCTATGTCGTCTCCGGCTTGTACAAGGTCATGGGCCAGATGTGGCAGGACGGAACCGCCCTCTTCTACGTGATGCGCGTACCCGAGTTCCAACTTCCAGGCTGGTCGAACCTCATATATGAGAATGACTGGTTGATTCATCTGGGGACCTACGGAACGGTCATCTTCCTGGTGTATTTTCCTCTCGGAATCCTCGTACCGAAGCTCCGCCCCTGGGCCGCCGCCATCTCGGTCGGATTCCACCTGTCCATTGCTTTCTTCATGGGCCTGACGAGTTTCGCACTCACCATGATCGCCTGCGATCTCATCTTCCTCTCTTCCACCCTCGGCCGAACCCTTTCCTGGAGTGAGGACCTCCTCTTGCGGGCATCGTTACGGGGACGCGGTAGCCGACAATCCAAAGGGTTCCAGGCCGCACAAGATGCCGGTGTGCCACATGAAGAAGAGTTCATCCGATGAGGGGCAAACAATATGTCGACACCCATGTGCCTTCTGGGGAGCAAGGAGATACAGGATCGCGTGACGCGTGGTCATGATCCCGACTTATTTGTGGAGTTGGGGTCACTCACGAAGGTGATCACGGGAACGGTCTTGGCCCAGCTCGTAAAGGCTGGGACCGTCAATTGGCACGATCCGCTCGATCGATGGCTGGACATGGTGCCCAAAGGGACAGAGATCACGCTTCGGAACCTTGCCGACCACACCTCCGGGCTCCCTCGTCTGCCTCCCGGTCCGGACATCTCCATCCTGGATCCCTATGTCTCGTTCACCGAGCCCGTTCTATTGCGGTTGTTGCGGAATCTGGACGAAGTGGCTACGGGGGTACCCGGCAGGTACGAGTACTCCAACCTCGGCTATGCCGTCCTCGGGCACGCCCTCACCGCCGTCACCGGTCGCACCTTCCAGCAACTGGCGGATGAACACGTCCTCGGTCCCTTGGGATTGGAAGCCGGGGCTATGACCGCCGCCCCTCCCGCCGGGCACAGACTCGTACCGCGTCGGCTCGGGCGTCCACGCGCGTTGTGGACCCTCACTGGTCCGATCCTGCCTGCCGGGGGGCTGTGGTCCACTCCTCGCACGGCTGCCCGTCTCCTGGTCGGCCTCGTAGTCGAGCGCCGGCTGGGCGAACCGGCTCCCAGTTGGTCCCGGGCCTCGGGTTCCCTCTGGCACAACGGCGCCACGCGTGACTCATCCGTCTTCGCCGGAGCGCATGCCGACGGGCGGTGGATCTTGCTGCACCGGCTCCACGGCAACCCGCACCGGACGGACAGCCTCGCACTGAAGGCCATGAAGCGATCCGCCGAGCGGGGCGGTGGCGCCGTCCCGCTCGGCTAACGCTCGAAGTGGCGCCTCAGCCGCTCCTCCCCCCTCCTCGTCGTCGCCCCCGGCGCCTCGTCTGCCTTTCTGCTCGGCGGGCTGCTTCCTGTTGGAGGATTTGGGCCAGTTCGCGGGCCTGGGCCTCCAGTTCCGGGTCCTGGGATTCGTCGTCCTCGTCGACGAGGA
>NZ_LIQY01000323.1 GCF_001418495.1 Streptomyces pathocidini
GTGTGGTGCGAGTTCGCGACCGCGAGCCCTTGAGGCCGGGGCGGCGGCCGTACACGCGCCCGTAGGCGTACCGCTACGCGGAGAGGGGGCGCGCTCCCTCGTCCACGGCCGAGGACACGTCCGGATAGACCTCGAAGAGGCGGCGCACGCCGAGCGCGGAGAGCACGCGGTTCACATGGGACCCGTCCTCCGCGCCGCGCGCGGGCAGGATCAGCCGCAGCCGCCCCTGGCAGGACCGCAGCAGGCGGCGGGCCGCGATGAGGACGCCGACGCCGCTGGAATCGCAGAAGCGGACCTCGGAGAGGTCCATCACGATCCGGCGGCGGCCGTCGGCGACCGCGTCGTGTACGTGCTGCCGCACGGAGGGCGATGTGACCAGGTCCATTTCGCCGGAGACCTGGAGGACGGCCCAGCCGCCCTGAACGGTCTCCTTCACCTTCAACGTCACTCGCCGATGTCCCTTCGCTGTGCTCGTGCGCCCCCGGCGCACTGTGCTCGCGGCGCGCACTGGCGCGCTGCGCCGCGCGGCCGTTCGTTCGCGTCGCCCGGTCCTGCGGCCTTCCGGTCCTGTGGCTTGCGGAAGCGATTCTTCCCGCCTCGACTGCCCGGCTCTCCCCCGATGAAACACGAGGAAACCCGTGACTCGGAGTACGACTGCGTACGACCCTACGCACAGGGCGGGGCGCACGTCTGCCCGCTCGGCGGCAAAGTGACCCGATCTATACCAGCAGCAGGCGCTTGCGGGGCGCACATTGAAGCAAAGGGGCGTGCGTTGTCCGCCCTCCCCACTACATTCGTTGGGAGACGACGATGGATGGGGGCCGGATGGCGAGCGAAGCTCCACCTCGCTGGGACCGGAAGATGCAGCAGCGTCTGGCGCGCGGCGAGGCCGCGGCGCTGGGCGAGCTGTACGACCGGTTCGCCTCCCTCGTCCACGGGCTGGCCCACCGCGTGCTGGACGACGAGGACGCGGCCGACCGCATCACGCGCGAGGTGTTCGGCTACATATGGGAGCACCCCGACGCGTACGACCCGAAACAGGGGCCGCTGCGCTCCTGGGTGGCGTCGATCACACACCGGCAGGCGGTGCAGCGGCTGCGGCAGACCGAGTCCGAACTGATGCGGCTGCGGGGCGGGGACGGCGCGGCCGAGCGGATCGAGGCGAAGGTGCGCGAGGCGTCGATGGCGGCCCGCGCCGACTACATCCGCAGCTCCATGCCCGCCTCGCTGCGCGCGGCGCTGGACCTGGCGTACTTCAAGCACCTCGACTACCGGCAGACCGCCGCCGACCTGGGCGTCACGGAGGACGAGGCGCGGCGCAGACTGCGGCTCGGGCTCCAACTGCTGTCCACCGCGCACCGGGACGTGGAGGCGCCGCGGCCGGGGCAGGGGAGCCCACGATGAGCGGGTCGTCGCCGTGCGGGCCGGTGGGGCCCGAGCCGGGCGCGGGCGGATGGGGGCGCGGGGAGCGTCCGCGCATACCCCCGCCGCGTTCGGCCGCGGAGGACCGGGGGCCGCTGCCGGACGCGGACG
>NZ_LIQY01000324.1 GCF_001418495.1 Streptomyces pathocidini
CAGTTGTGGCGGGGGATGTGGCCGGGGGTGTGTCGCCCAGCCCAAGTCGGCCTGTCGTCACGGTGGTTGCCCCCTGTCCCCTGCCCGCTGCTGCGTCGGCTCTCGGGGCACAGCCTAAGCGTTGGGTCCGACAGGTGATCAGGCCAGGAGCCCTCGTTCCGCCCCGCCGCGCTCGCCGTATCGACCCGGCCTGCTCGCCGTATCGACTCGGCTGATCCTGGCAGCCGGACGCCCGGCCCGCCCGCCGTATCGTCCCGGCTGATCCTGGTGCCCTGACGCCCCGTCCGCCCGCCGTATCGTCCCGGCTGCCCCTGACATCCAGACGTCCCGGTCCGCCGTCGTGTCGTCCCGGCCGGCCCCGGCGTCCAGACGTCCCGGTCCGCCCGCCGCGTGCGGCTCTTGTCGCACTCCGTAGCGCGATCGTGACGGCACGTCATATCGTGTCACCCGGGGTGGCGCGACGTGCGCGCTGTGTGTCGCCGACTTCCCCATCTGCCTGCACATTTGGCAGGCTGTCCCCGCAACTCGGGGGATTGCACGGGAGGGAAGAGCACGACCACCATGAGCGCCGCACCAGAGATCGACGCATCCGACGCAGGTACGACACCGCCGGCGGACCACCGGCCCACCCGGAGCGCTGTCGACGACTCCGCCGCACCTCCGGCGCTCCGGCACCGTCGGGACGGCATCCTGCCCGCCGTGGCGGCGGCGCTGTCGGTGCGCGGTGAGACCCTCACGGCGACGGGCACCAAGTCCGACCAGCCGCCCGTGCTGCACCCTCTCGTCCAGGAGTTCCTGGATGGGCTGGCCTCGGAGCGGCGCGAGCGCTTCACCGGGCGCTGCCCGGAAACGGTCCTGTTGTCCCGCTATTTGGCCACTGCCGAGGCGAACCGCAGCAAGCGCGCCTCCCGCAAGCCGCTGGGCCACAGCGAGGCGAAGCGCGCGCTGAAGCAGTCCAAGCTCACCGCCCGGCACATCCGCGAGGACGGCGACCCGCTCCATGGCGCGTACGCGTCGCCCTGCCGTTCGTGTGGGCCGTTGCTGGCGCACTTCGGCGTGCGTGCGGTCGACCCGGCGACCGATGGGGGCTGAGGTGCGCCCCTTCGAGCGGAACGCCGCCACCCGGTTTCCTGTCGGGGTGGACGTGGCGTTGTACGACGCGGGCTGGAAGCCGGGCCGCTGGGACATCAAGCAGGCCGAGTACTGGGCGGACACTCTGCGCGCCCATGTGTCGCCCGCGGGCCATCGGCACACGGTCTTCCCGGCCGCGGTCGAGGCGTGGGCGGAGTTCGGCGGGCTGCGGGTGGCCGCCCAGGGGCCGGGCCGGAATGTCGCGCCGACCTCGTTCGTCATCGACCCGATGCGGGGGCTCCATATGGCGCGTACGCTGGGCGACTTGGGGGGTGCGCTGGGTGTCGAGGTCTCTCCGCTGGGGGTGGAGACCGACGGTGCGGGCGCGGTGCTGGCGATCGACGCGGAGGGCCGGGTCTACGGTCTGGACCACACCGGCGACTGGTACCTGGGCCGCGACATAGACCAGGCGCTGTCCACGCTCCTGATGGGAACCCGCCCGTCCAGACTGTTCGTTACGGGATGAGTCGGGCGCTGTTCGTCCGTCACGGGTTTCGTTCGTCGCGGGTTGGGTCCGGTGCTGTTCGTTCGTCACGGGTTGAGTCGGGCGCTGTCCGTCACGCGGGCTGAGGTGTCTCGTGCGTCCGAAGCGGTCCCCGTGCGCTCAGGTGTTCGCGCCGTCCGGCAGGACCGCCGATACCCGGAAGCCGCCCGTGTCGGTGGGGCCGGACACGAATCCGCCTCCTAGGGCGGTGACCCGCTCCCGCATGCCTATGAGCCCGTTTCCGCCGCTGGGGAGGCGGGCGCCCGAAGCGCCCTCGGCCGGGGGGCCGTTCTCCACGAGTACGGCGACCTCGGCGTCCCGGTGTGCGAGCCGTACGAGGGCCTTGGCGCCCGCCGCGTGCTTGTGGACGTTGGTCAGGGCCTCCTGGACCACGCGGTAGGCGGTCTGCTCGACCTGCGGCGGGTACGAGCGCTCCTCGCCTTCGACGGACAGTTCGACGGTCATGCCGGCCGCTCTGGACTCCCCGATGAGCTTTTCGAGTTCGCCGAGGGTGAGGGTGTCCGGTTCTTCCGCCTCTTGGGTGGGGCGGGCGCCGGTGGTGGCGATCTCGGCGAGCGCGGCGGAGGCCGCGGTGCGCTCGCCGCCGGTGCGCAGGACGCCGAGCATCTCGCGGAGTTCGGTCAGGGCCTGGCGGCCCATGTCCCCGACGAGGGCGGCGTTCTTGGCGGCTCGCTCGGGGTCTTTGAGGGCGATGGCCTGGAGGGCGGCGGAGTGCACGACCATGAGTGACACCCGATGGGCGACCACGTCGTGCATTTCGCGGGCGATGCGGGTGCGCTCCTCGTTGCGGGCCCATTCGGCCCGTTCTTCGGCTCGTTCGGCGAGCAGCGACAGTTCGCGCTCCAGTCCGTCGGCGCGCTCGCGCAGGCTTTCCACGAGTCGGCGCCGCGCCCCCGCGTAGAGGCCGAGGAGCAGGGGTGGGGCGGTCAGGCCGATGGCCAGGACGATCGAGACGAGCAGGTTGGCCCACAGGGGCGCGGAGTCTTCCTGGCCCAGGTCCTGGTGGAAGTTGATGAAGGTGATGAGCAGGGTTCCGGCCATGCTCATGCCGGCGAGGGCGACGGTGATGCGCCGGGGCACGTCGGAGGCGGCCAGCGTGTAGAGGCCGACGATGCCGAGGAGGAAGCCCATCTCGGCCGGGGTGATCGCGACGGAGACGAGGACGACGGCGATGGGCCAGCGCCGCCGCAGCAGCAGGGAGGCCCCGGCGGCCAGGCCGAGTACGAGGCCTATGGCCGCGGGTATCCGCGCCTTGTCCGCGAAGGTGATGCCCTCGATCGTGCACTCGATCATCGACGCAACGGCCAGGAGCACGTCCAGGACCATCGCGCGCCGCCGTGCCCACCACCACGGACCGGCGGGCGCGCCGCGCGCGCCCGCTTCCGCGTCTGCCCCCGTTGTGGTCATGCCGACCAGCCTAAGGGCGCGAGCTGTGGAATTTCCGCCGGGTTTGCGCACCCCCGAGCGCCGAGTGCGCGCCATGTCGGCGGAGTGTCGCGTTGGGGGTGGTTCGGCCGGATCCAGAAAGATGTGTGCCGCAGAATGGTGTATCGCCACCATGACCACCATGACGGATATAAGGGGCTTCAGGATGAGTGCGTCCGTGTCACCCACCGGCTTCGGGGTCGTACGCGGCCGCGACCGCGGCTACCGGCCCGAGCAGGTCGACCGCGTGGTCGCCCGGCTGGCCGAGCAGCGCGACGAGACCTGGGAGCGCGCGGCCCGGCTCACCGCCTTCGCCGGGAATCTGGAGGAGGAGGCGGCCCGCCTGAAGGAGCAGCTGGCCGCGCTGCCCCCGCAGACGTACGAGTCGCTGGGCCCGCGCGCCGAACTGCTGCTGTCCACCGCCGAGGCGGAGGCTGCCGAGCTGCGCGAGACCGCCGAGGCGGCCGCCCGGCAGTGCCGCGAGGAGGCCGAGACGGCCGCCGCGTCCGTACGGGAGGCGGCGCGGGCGTACGCGGAGGGGGTGCGCGGCGAGGCCGAGACCTGGGCCGGCCAGTGCCGGGTGGCGGCGCAGCGGGTGGCCGAGGATGTCCGGGTCACGGCTCGGCGGGACGCCAAGGAGTGGCGGGCCGAGGCGGTGGCGGGCCTGAAGGAGGCGCGGCAGCGGACCGAGGAGCTGGAGGTCGCCCAGGAGAAGGAGCTGGCCGCTCGGTGGGACGAGGCGGGCCGTGAGGAGGCCGAGCGCGAGGCCGCGATGGACACCCGGATCGCGGAGCTGGTGGAGCTGGGGGAGCGCAGTCTCGCGCAGGCGCAGCAGCGGCTGTCGGATGTGGCGCAGTCGGCGCGGCAGGAGGAGGAGGTTGCCCGCCGGCAGGCCGCCGAGGTGCTGGAGCGGGCCCGCGCGTCGGAGCGGCGGGTTGCCGAGGAGACGGAGGGTGTCCTTCGCGAGCATGCGGGGCGGCGCGAGGAGGTGTGCCGCCACCTGGAGCACGTACGCGGCAGTCTGGCGGCTCTCTCGGGCGGCCGCCTCGGGGAGGCGACCCCGGCGACCCCGGTGCCGGGGCCCGCGCCGAGCTCGGAGGACTGACCGCCGCACGAACCGCCTTGCGGCGCGGGGGTGTTGCCGCGAGTGGTCGCCGCCGGCCTCCGCCGGCCTCCGCCGTGGCGATCGACTGTTGTGCGCGGGTCGGCGGTGACCGCGGTGCTCGATGGCTCCCGGCCGGCCGAGCGGACCACGCCGCCTGCCGGGGTGGGCGTCAGTCGCCTTCCCCGTCCTGGAGGACGGGGAAGCGGCGGGGGGCCAGGACCAGGAGGGTCAGGAAGGCCAGGGCCGTGGCGGAGGCGGCGCCCACGTAGACGTGGTCGACGGCGGTGTCGACGGCCCGCCGCAGATAGTCGGCCGCGGCCTCCGTCAGCGCCCCGGGGTGTTCCAGCGCACGGGAGACCGAGTCGAGGTGCCGGCCGGGGAGGTCCGCCCGGATCGAGTCGGGCGCGTCGGCCAGGCGCGCGGCCAGTGCGGAGTTGGCGACGGCGCCGAAGAGCGCGGCGCCGATGCTCTGCCCGAGCTGCCGGTTGAACAGCACGGACGCCGTCGTCGTACCGCGCTCGGCCCACCGCACGGTCGACTGGACCCCGACGATCAGCGGCAGTTGGAACAGTCCGAGGGCCGCTCCCAGGAGCAGCATGATCAGGGCCGGCTGCCAGGGCGCTCCGGGGAAGGGCAGCAGGGGGAAGGAGAGCAGGATCAGGGTGGCGAGGCCGATCCCGATGAGCGCGGTGCTGCGGAACCCGATCCTGTTGTAGACGCGGTTGCTCACCATGGCCGACAGCGGCCAGCTGAGCGTCATCGTGGAGAGTACGAATCCGGCGGCGGTCGGCCCGAGCCCCAGCACCGACTGCGCGTATGTCGGCAGGAACACGGTCGGGGCGACCATGGCCAGGCCGAGGGCGCCCAGGGCCAGATTGACGGCGGCGATCGTGCGCCGCCGCCACACCCAGCCGGGAATGATCGGTTCCGCGGCGCGGCGTTCGATCACCACGGTCGCCGCGGCGCACAGTGCGCTCGCGCCGAGCAGGCCGAGCGAGGGCGCGGACAGCCAGGGCCAGGCGGTGCCGCCCTGGACCAGCGCGGTCAGCAGCAGTCCGCCGCAGGCGAAGACGGCCAGCGCCCCGGCCCAGTCGATGCGGGGCCTGCGGCTGCGGTGGCCCTCCGGCTCGCGGAGGTAGCGGCCGATCAGCCAGAGGGCCAGCAGTCCGACCGGCAGGTTGATGAGGAAGATCCAGCGCCAGTGCGCGTAGGCGGCGAGGATCCCGCCGATGGCCGGGCCCGCGACCGAGGACACCGCCCAGACGCTGGACAGCTTGGACTGGATCTTCGGCCGCTCCTTGAGCGGGTAGAGGTCGGCGGCCACGGTCTGCACGGTGCCCTGGAGCGCGCCGCCGCCCAGCCCCTGCACGACGCGGAACGCGATGAGGCTGGCCATGTCCCAGGCGGTGGCGCACAGCAGCGAGCCGACCAGGAAGAGGGCGACCCCGCAGACGAGGACGGGCTTGCGGCCGAAGCAGTCGGAGAGCTTGCCGTAGACGGGGAGGGTGACGGTCACGGCGAGCAGGTAGCCGGAGAACAGCCAGGAGAAGACGGCGAAGCCGCCGAGGTCCCCGACGATCTGCGGTACGGCGGTGGAGACGACGGTGGAGTCGAGCGCGGCGAGCGCCATGCCGAGCATGAGCGCGGTGGCGACCGGTCCCCGGCGTACGGCGGGTGGGCTGCCGGTGCCGGGCAGGGCGCCATGGCTCGTCCGTCCCGCGGTGCCGCTCACCCGTGCCCCCTCCGCGGTTCGTGTACGAGAGTTCGTGTCCGAGAGTTCGTGTACGAGGCACCCTTCCACGCCCCGACCCGGGGTGGAACCACGCATCTCGGCTGGTGGGACGGGCGGGCTTGACCCTCACGTCGCGGGAGGGCGCAGGATCCTTCCCCGGGGCCGCTCGGTCGGACGGGGGAGTCCCCCTAGGGGGAGTTCCGTACTTCTGGCCACGTGGGGTTCGTTCCGGTGGATGACGAGGGGTACGACCTGGCGACTTTAGCCTTTTCACAGGGCGTGGCAGGGGGTTCATCGGGGCCGGGAGGTGGGGTTAGCCCCCCACCGGATACGGCGATCCGCACCAGCGCGCAGACCCCCTCGCCCACCGCAGACTCGATTGCGTACCCGAGGTGCGATCCAGTACCGGATCCATCTCTTCTCACTTACGGCATTGGAGATTTACCGTGACAACGGCTGTGACCATTCCCAAGTCTGGGGGCAGTGGGGGTCGTACGGCCGTCGCCGCGAAGGCGCGACAGGTCGTCAAGGCGTACGGCACCGGGGAGACGCGCGTCGTCGCCCTCGACCACGTCGATGTGGACATCGCCCGGGGCCAGTTCACCGCGATCATGGGCCCCTCCGGCTCCGGCAAGTCCACGCTGATGCACTGCCTCGCCGGTCTGGACACCGTGACCTCCGGCAACATCTACCTGGATGAGACCGAGATCACCCAGCTCAAGGACAAGCGGCTCACGCAGCTGCGCCGGGACCGGATCGGCTTCATCTTCCAGGCGTTCAACCTGCTGCCGACGCTGAACGCGCTGGAGAACATCACGCTGCCGATGGACATCGCGGGCCGCAAGCCCGACCAGGCGTGGCTCGACCGGGTCGTCGAGACCGTCGGCCTCGCCGGCCGCCTCAAGCACCGCCCCACCGAGCTCTCCGGCGGCCAGCAGCAGCGCGTCGCCGTGGCCCGCGCCCTCGCCGCCCGCCCCGAGATCATCTTCGGTGACGAGCCGACCGGAAACCTCGACTCGCGCGCGGGCGCCGAGGTCCTCGGCTTCCTGCGCCGCTCGGTGGACGAGCTGGGCCAGACCATCGTGATGGTCACCCACGACCCGGTCGCCGCCTCGTACGCGGACCGTGTCCTCTACCTCGCCGACGGCCGGATCGTCGACGAGATGTCCAACCCCACGGCGGAGTCCGTCCTCGACCGCATGAAGGACTTCGACGCGCGCGGGCGGACCTCATGACCGTCGTCAAAACCTCGATGCGCAACTTCTTTGCGCACAAGGGACGCATGGCGCTCTCCGCCATCGCGGTCCTGCTGTCGGTGGCGTTCGTGTGCGGCACGCTCGTCTTCACCGACACGATGAACACCACGTTCGACAAGCTCTTCAACTCCACGGCCTCGGACGTCACCGTCTCGGCCAAGGTCGACAAGGACGCCCAGCGCACCGGCAGGCCCGAGACGCTGCCCGCCTCCCTGGCCGACGAGCTGCGGAAGGTCGACGGCGTGAAGTCCGCGACCGCCGACATCTCCAGCGAGCAGGTCACCCTCGTCGACAGCAAGAACGACAGCCTCAGCCCCACCTCCGGCGCGCCCACCATCGCCGGCAACTGGGGCGAGGAGGACCAGCAGATGATGGAGCTGGTCTCCGGGCACGCCCCGCGCGGCCCGGCCGAGGTCGTCCTGGACAAGGACACCGTCGACAAGCACGACCTGAAGGTCGGCGATCAGGTCAAGGTCATCGCGTTCCCCGGCACGACCGAGGCGAAGATCAGCGGTGTGGCCGCGTTCACCGCCACCAACCCCGGTGCGGCGCTGGTCTTCTTCGACACCCCCACCGCGCAGGAGCGCCTCCTCGGCAAGAAGGACGCCATCAGCTCGGTGCTGCTCACCGCGCAGGACGGCACCACCGAGAAGCAGCTGAAGAAGGCCGTCACCGACCGGCTCGGCGCCGACACCCACAAGGTGCAGACGAAATCCGAGGCCGCCGCCTCCATGGCGGAGGACGTCGGCTCGTTCCTGGACGTCATGAAGTACGCGATGCTCGGCTTCGCCGGGATCGCCGTCCTCGTCGGCATCTTCCTGATCGTCAACACCTTCTCCATGCTGGTCGCCCAGCGCACCCGTGAGATCGGCCTGATGCGGGCCATCGGCTCCAGCCGCCGGCAGGTCAACCGCTCGGTGCTCATCGAGGCGTTCCTGCTCGGTGTGACCGGCTCGGTCCTCGGCATCGGGGCCGGAGTCGGCCTGGCCATCGGCCTGATGAAGCTCATGGGCCAGATGGGCATGAACCTCTCCACGAACGATCTGACGATCAAGTGGACCACCCCCGTCATCGGCCTGGTCCTCGGCATCGTCGTCACCGTCCTGGCCGCGTACCTCCCGGCCCGCCGGGCGGGCAAGGTCTCCCCGATGGCCGCGCTGCGGGACGCGGGCACGCCCGCCGACGGCAGGTCCGGCTGGGTGCGGGCCGCCATCGGCCTGGTGCTCACCGGCGCCGGCACGGCCGGCCTGTTCGCCGCCGCGGGCGCCACGAAGGCCGCCGAAGGCTCGATGTTCCTGGGCCTGGGCGTCGTCCTGACGCTGATCGGCTTCATCGTGGTCGGCCCGCTGCTGGCCGGGGTCGTGGTCCGCGTGCTGAGCGCGGTCGTCCTCCGCGCCTTCGGCCCGGTCGGCCGCATGGCCGAGCGCAACGCGCTGCGCAACCCGCGGCGTACGGGCGCCACGGCGGCGGCGCTGATGATCGGCCTCGCGCTGGTGGCCTGCCTGTCCGTGGTCGGCTCCTCCATGGTCGCCTCGGCGACCTCCGAGCTGGACAAGTCGGTCGGCGCGGACTACATCATCCAGTCCAACATCGGGCAGCCGATCACCCCCGAGGCCGAGAAGACCGTCAAGGACTCCCCCGACCTCGCCCACGTCACCCGCCTGAAGTCCGCCAGCGCCGAACTGACCTTCCCCGACGGGAAGAAGCTGCGGGACCGGCTGAGCGCCACCGACCCGTCGTACGCGACGGACCTGCGGCGCGAGGTGACCGACGGCGACCTGGCCGCGGCGTACGGCGCGGACGCGATGTCCATCGGCGAGGAGATGGCCAAGAAGCACGGCGTCAAGGTCGGCGACACGATCTCGACCGCCTTCGTCGGCGGGAAGACCGCCGAGCTTAAGGTCGCCGCGATCACCTCGGACGACACCTCGCTCGACAAGGGCGCGATGTACCTCAACATCACGACCGCCGAGCGCTACCTGCCCGCCGACAAGGCACCGGCGACCGTGGCCATGTTCGCGCAGGCGCAGGACGGCAAGGAGGCGCAGGCATACGCCACCCTGAAGAAGTCCATGAAGGCCTACCCGCAGTACCTGGTGCAGGACCAGACGGACTTCAAGGAGAACCTGAAGGACCAGGTCGGCCAACTCCTCAACATGGTCTACGGCCTGCTGGCCCTGGCGATCATCGTCGCGGTGCTGGGTGTGGTGAACACCCTGGCGCTCTCGGTGGTCGAGCGGACCCGCGAGATCGGCCTGATGCGCGCCATCGGCCTCTCCCGCCGCCAGCTGCGCCGCATGATCCGCCTGGAGTCGGTGGTCATCGCCCTCTTCGGTGCAGTCCTGGGCCTCGGCCTGGGCATGGGCTGGGGCACGGCCGCCCAGAAGCTGCTGGCCCTGGAGGGCCTGGGCGTTCTGGAGATTCCGTGGCCGACGATCATCACGGTGTTCATCGGCTCGGCGTTCGTGGGCCTGTTCGCGGCCCTGGTCCCGGCGTTCCGGGCGGGCCGGATGAACGTCCTGAACGCGATCGCCTCGGAGTAGGCACCGAGTAGCTGCCGAGCAGCCCCAGGGCTGCCTCGCCTGGTGACGGCCCCGGCCGCGCGCTCCCACGGGGGTGCGCGGGCGGGGCCGTCGTGGTGTTGGC
>NZ_LIQY01000325.1 GCF_001418495.1 Streptomyces pathocidini
GCCGGCGCGCACCACCTGTGCTCCCGCACTTCGGCATACGACTCCCCTGTGGAGGTGACCCATGGACGTCACCGCACTCATCGACGCGGTCTCGCGGACCAAGAGCCAGGCCGACGAGCTCACCCGCCGGCAGATCATCGATCAACTCTCCGGAGCCCTCGCGAAGTTCACCACCTCGCCGGAGAACCAGCGCTTCGCCGAGAAGTACCGCCCGAGAGGGAACTACACGCGGCTGCTGCTGAATTCCCCACAGGACGCCTACCAGCTGGTCCTCGTGTTCTGGGGGCCGGGGAAGGGGAGCCCGATACACGACCACGACGAGACGATCGGCGTGGTGGGTGCCCTCACCGGCGAGACCAAGGAGATCAAGTACGCCGTCACCCGGCACGAGGNNCTGCCCGGCGACGACCAGCAACTGCACCTGATGGTCAACGAGGAGCAGCACTGGGCGGCCACCGTCCACGTCTACCTCACCTCGATCCACCACTACCGGCAGTACGAGGCCGCGCCGGGCGGCGCCTTCCAACTGGCCGAGACCCCGCTGTGGTTCGACGAGTGGGAAGTCGGGCGCAGGATGCCCACCAGCACCCGCTCCTGAACTCCCCAAGGGCCCGCCCGGGCTGGGCCGGGCCCCCGCCCCCGGCCGACCGGGGGCCGCCCAGGACCGCCGTATGCCCGGTCCCGCAGAAAGCCGTACGCCGGTCCCGCAGAAAGGGGAAGCGATGGACCTGCTGGACGCCGTGGCGCGCCAAGTGCGCCGGGCTCCGGACGCCGTGGCGCTGACCGACCACCGGGGCGCCCGGTTGACGTACGCCGAACTCGGTTCCCGCGCCCGTGCGGCGGCGGGTGCCCTGACGGCTCTCGGCGTGGGCCCCCGGGACCGGGTCGGGCTGGTGCTGCCCCGCACCGCGGATCTGTTCGTGCTCGAACTGGCCGTGCTGCTCGCGGGCGCCTGCTTCACGCCGCTGGACCAGTCCCAGCCGCCGAACCGGTTGCGCCTGCTGCTGGACCGCGCCGCGGTGGCCCTGCTGGTCACCGACGACGAGCAACTGGCCGCGTCCGGCGGCGTCCCCGCTGTCCGGCCCGACGCGCTCGCCCGGGGCGGCTCTCCGCGGCTCGATCCGGGCGCCCGGCCGGAGGACCCCGCCTACTGCCTGTTCACCTCGGGATCGACGGGGCCGCCGGTGGGCACCCTGATCAGCCGTGCCGCGATGGACGTCTACGTCACCGCGTACGCCGTGCTGGTCGGCGCCTCGCCGCGCGAGGCCGGCGCCCAGATCGGCTCGCCCGGGTTCGACGTGACCATCGACGAGCTCTGGCCCTTCCTGAGCACGGGGGCATCCGTGCACATCGCGTCCGACGCCGACCGCTCGTCGCCGCGGGCGCTCGTGGACTGGCTGCGGGTCAACCGCATCACCCAGACCTACATCCCCCCGCTGCTCCTGGAGTCGATCTTCCGCCTGGACGGCGCGGACCTGGGCGACGTAAGGCTCATCCGTACCGGTGGCGAGCGCCTCGCCGCCTATCCCCCGCCGGGCTTCGCCAGCCGCGTCCTGAACGAGTACGGGCCGACCGAGACCGTCGCCGGCGCGGTGTTCTGCGACGTCTCCGCGTGGCACGACCGGGGCATCCTGCCGCCGATCGGCACACCGCTGCCGCACATCAGGGCCAGTGTCCGCGGCCCGCGGGGCGAACCGGTCGCACCGGGCACGCCGGGTGAGCTGTATCTGGGCGGTCCGACCGTCGGGATCGGCTACCTCGGCGACGCCGAGCGCACCGCGCGCAAGTTCGTCGAGGTGGACGGGGAGCGCTGCTTCCGCACGGGCGACCTGGTCCGCGAACTGCCGTCCGGCGACCTGGAGTTCCTGCGCCGCCTCGACGACCAGGTGCAACTCCTCGGCAGGCGCGTCGAGTTGGGCGAGGCGGAGAGTGCGGCGGCCACCCATCCCGCGGTCCGGCGGGCGGCGGTGGCCGCCCCGACGGACGAGGCGGGCCGCGCGGAGCGGCTGGTGTGCTTCGTGGAGTGGCACCCCGGGCACGGTGACGCCGACGCCGCCGGCCTCCGCGCCCATCTGAGCCGCCTGCTGCCCGGCTACATGGTGCCCGCCGAGGTGCATGCGGTCGACCGGTTGCCCACGACCCCCTCGGGAAAGGTCGACCGGCGGGCGCTGCTGCTGGCCCGGTCGGGTCCGCCGCACCCGGCACCGACCCCGCAGGAGCTGGTGCGGGTCTGGGAGCGGGTGCTGGGCGTCACCGGTCTCACCGTCCATTCCGACTTCTTCCTGCACGGCGGTGACTCAGCGCGCGCGGTGACCGCCGTGACCGAGATCGGCCGACGCCTGGGCCTGCGGGTCACCGCGCGCGACGTGTTCGTCCACCCCACCCCAGCTGAGCTGGCCGAGCGGCTGGCGGAGGAGACCCGGTGAGAGACCCGGTGAGCGCGAGCCCCGTGCTCGACATGGTCACGGCCACGGCGACCGCCCACCCCGGCGCGACGGCCGTCGTCCAGGGTGAGCGGTCGCTGACCTACCGCGAACTGGCGGCGGCCGTGCCCCGGTTCGCCGAGGCGCTGGGCCGCACGGGCGCGTCCCCCGGTACGCACGTGCTGCTCGCCCTGGACAACCGGCCCGAGTTCGCGGTCGCCTACTTCGCCACGGCCGAGGCGGGCTGCACGGTGGAGGCCATCGATCCGGACCAGCCGGAGGAGGTGCTGCGGCGGCGGCTGGCCGAGAGCCGCCCGGCCGTGGTGGTCACCTCGGCCGGACACCCCGTGGCCGCGCTCGCCGACTGCCCCGTCCTCGCCGTGGACGGTCCCCTCCCCCGGACTCCGCCGGGCACGCCGCACCCGCCGTCCGGGGCGGACGGCCCCTGGGTGACCGCGCTCTCCTCCGGCTCCACCGGCGAGCCCAAACGCGTCCTCCGCACCCAGGCCCACCAGGTCGCGGAGGCGGGCAACACCACCGCGACGGCGGGCATCACCGCCGAAGACGTCCTGCTCTGCCCGGTGCCGCTGTTCCACGCGCTCGGGCAGTTCTGCTGCCTGCTGGCCGCGGTGCGTTCCGGCGCCACGCTGGTGCTGCCGGACCGGAGCGCGGGCGCGTCCTCCGTGGACGCCGTGGTGCGGGCGCTGGCCCGGCACCGCGTCACGCTGCTGATCGCCGTGCCCCAGCTCTTCGACGCGCTGGCCGACCTGCCCGCCGAAACCCCCGTCGAACTGGGCGCGGTACGCCTGTGCCTGTCCGGGAGCAACTTCCTCGACCCGGCCGTGGCACGGCGCTTCGAGGCGCGCTTCGGCCTCCCCGTCCGCCAGACCTACGGCAGCACGGAGGCGGGCAGCGTCTGCTGGGACGTCGGTGGAGAGCCCTCCCCCGGCACGGTCGGCAGACCACTGGAGGGCACGCGAGTCCAGGTGGTCGACGAGAGCGGCGCTCCCCTGCCGCCCGGCGCCACGGGCGAGATCGTTGTCTCCGGTCGAGCCGTGGTCAACGACCCGGGGAGCGGCCACCACAGGACGGGCGACCTGGGCAGCCTGGACGCGCACGGCAGACTGACCGTCGTCGGGCGGTCCCGCGTGCTGATCGACACCGGTGGGCACAAGGTCAATCCGGTCGAGGTCGAGCGGGTGCTGGCGGACCACCCGCTGGTCGCCGACGCCGGGGTGGCCGGCGTTCCGCTGCCCGGCCGAGGAGCGCTGCTCGTCGCGGCGGTACGGCTCCGCGACGGCGCACGGGCCGAGCCCGCCGAGCTCCTCGCGCACTGCGCACGGCGCCTGCCCTCCCACGCGGTGCCCCGGCGCGTACGCGTGGTGGCCGAGGTGCCGCGCACCCCGCTGGGCAAGGTCCGCCGCGCGGCGCTCGCCGCCCTGCTCGCCGACGAGCGGGGCGAGATGGAGCCGGGCGTACGCGAGCGGCTGGCAGCACTGCCCCCGGAGCGGCGGCACGCCGCGGTCAGGGACCACCTGTGCCGCAGCGTGGCCGAGGTGGTGGGAACGACACCCGGCGCGGTGGACCCCGGGGCCCCGGCCCGGGCGGCGGGTGTGGACTCGCTGGCCGCGCTGCGGCTGCGGATGGCCGTGCACCGGGAGCTGGGGGTGAGGCTGCCGCTGCCCTCGATCCTGGGCCCCCGCGCACTGCTGGAGCTGGCCCACGAGGTCGGCGAACGGCTCGACGGGCCCGGGGCCGACTCCGACCCGGTGCCTCAGGGACCGGTCGAAGGCCGGTTCCCGCTCGCCCCGAACCAGCTCTCGCTGTGGCATGCCGAGCAGCTGGACCTGGGCGGGTCGGCCTACGTGGTGGCCTTCGCCGCGCGCCTGGTCGGCGGCTGCGACGCGGAGGCACTGCGGCGGGCGTGGACGACCCTGGCCCACCGGCATCCGGCCCTGCGCACCGCCTTCCCCCTGCGCGACGGGTCCCCCGTACAGCACGTGGCCGCCGAGGCGCGGGTGGACTTCGCGGTCGTGCCGGTGCCGCCGGCCTGGGAACACACGCACCGCGAGGACCTGGTCCGCTCGGCCTTCGAGCCCTTCGACCTGACAGCGCGGCCACCGCTGCGCGTCCGGCTCTACACCGGACCGCCCGGAGGGCCGGTGCTGGTGGTGTCGCAGCACCACCTGATCACCGACTACTGGTCCATGATCATCATGCTGCGGGAGCTGGCGGTGCTCTACGCGGCGGAGAGCACCGGCGGCGAGGCGTACCTGCCCGCGCCCGCGAACGCCTACTCCGACTTCGCGGCATGGTCGCTCACGCGGGCGGGCACGCCCCTGGGCGCCGAGGGCCTCGCGCACTGGGTGCGGCAGCTGACGCCCCCGCCCCCGCCCGCGGATCTGCCCACCGACCGGCCGCGTCCGGTGGTGCGCGGGCAGCGCGGCGCCGCGCTGCGCGCCGACCTGCCGCGGGCGCGGGTCGCCGCCGTCCGGGCGTGCGCCCGCGCCAACGGGACGACCCCGTTCGCCGTGCTGCTCGCCGTGTTCCACGTACTGCTGCACGCCTGCACCGGACGCGCGGACAGTGCTGTCGGGGTGAACACCGCCAACCGCGAGAGGCCCGAATTCGCCGACGTGCTCGGCTACTTCGCCAACCCCGTGGTGCACCGGGTCCGCCTGTCGGCCGACCAGTCGTTCTCGGCCCTCCTCGACTCGGTCACCGAGACGCTGCTGGCGGGGCTCGAGCACGGGGATGTCACTTTCGAGAGCCTGCTGGGCCCGGTGGGCGTACCCCGCGACCGCGGGCGCGCCCCGCTGGTCGAGGTCGGCTTCGGGCAGAACACCGCGCACGACCCCGCCCTGGGCGAGGTGGGCGAGTTGCTGTCGGCCGACCGCGACGGGGTCCGCGTGCCCCTGGGCCAACTGACCCTGGAAACGGTCGCGCTGGGCCGCACGGGGGCCGTCTACGACCTGGCGGGCGCGGTCTTCGAGGGCGACGACTCGATCTCGATCACCTGGGAGTACGACGCGGACCTGTTCACCCGGGCCACCGTGAGCCGCTGGGCGGCCCGGTTCGAGGCCCTGGTGGACACCCTGCTGGCCGCCCCCGACGCCGAGTTGGGCACACTGCCCGCGCCCGGCGCCGAGTCGGCGGCACGGTCCGCGCCGGCCCCGGGCCCGGGCCGCCCCGCTCCGGCGCGCCCCCGCGAACCGGTCACCGACCGCGTACGGCGGTGGGCCGAGGCCGACCCCGCGGCTCCGGCGGTCATCGACGGCGCGGACACGGCGACGTACGGCGAGATCGACCGGGCCGCGGGCGTGGTGGCGGCCGCGCTCGTCGCACACCCCGGCCTCGCCCCCTCCGCGGTGGTGGCCGTGCGGGCCGAGCGGCCGGCCGACCTGGCCGCCGCGTGCCTGGGGGTGCAGCGTGCGGGCCTGGTCTGCGCCCCCCTCATAGAAGGCGACGACTCCGTGGTCGCCGCCGAGTTGTCCGGGTTACGGGTGTCGGCCCTGGTGGACATGGCGGGGAGCGCGGCCGTCCCGGAGACGCCCGTGGTGCGCCCGGACGCCGGCGTTCCGCGCGTCGGCGCCCCGCCCGCGCCCACGGCGGAGCGCCCCGCCGATCCCCGGTCTCCCGCGCTGGTGGTGCGCACCAGCGGCACCACCGGGAGCGCCCGTCCGATGGTGCTCACGCACCGGGCGCTCGCCGGCGCGGTGCGCGAGGGCGAGCGGGGTGGGGGCGAGCGGGGCGAGGTGCTCATCGCCCGCGGCCCGGCCGATCGGCTCGCGGTCGACCTGCTCACCACCCTCGCGGCGGGGAACGCCGCGGTGCCCCTGGCTCCCGCCGCGCGGCTGGCGGCGCTGGCGCGCGGGCGGGTGGCCGTCTCGGCCGCGGTCACCCCCACCGAACTGGGCGACCTCCTCTCCCGTCTGGAGGAGCACGGCGGCACCCTCGCGGTGCGGACCCTGGTGGTCGGCGGCGAGACGCTCGGCTCGGACCTCGTGCGCCGCTGGCGGTCCCACGCCCCCGGCGGCCGTCTCGTGCACGCGTACGGCGGCATCGAGTGGGGGCCGGCGGTGTCCGAGGAAGAGGTGCCCGCCGACCACCTCGCGGGGGCCGCGGAACCGGTCACGGGCATCGTGTCCGTGGGCAGGCCCCCGGCAGGTTCGCTGCTGTGCGTGGTGGACCCGTGGGGTCGCGCCTGCCCGGCGGGCGTGCCCGGGGAGATCTGCGTCGGCGCGGAGGAGGCGTCGGCACCGGTCGGCGCGGTGCGGGAGGCCCCCGCACTCCCGCACCCGCTGCTTCCGGATGCCCGGGTGCGGCGGACGGGAGACGCGGGGATGGTCCTGGAGGACGGGAGGCTGGTCGTCCTCGGCCGTGTCGCGGAGATCCACTCCGAGGACGGCTACCACCGCGCCCCGGCACGGGTCGAGCGCGTGTTGCGCGGCCACCCCGCCGTACGGGCGGCCACGGTCGTTCCAGGGGGCGGAGCCTGCGGGCCCACTGCGGTGGTGGAGACGAACGGGAGCGTGTCCGAGAGCGGGCTGATGGACCGGTTGCGCCACGAGATACCCGCTCATCTGCTGCCCGAGCGGCTGCTGTTGCGGGCGAGGTTGCCGAGGACCCCGGACGGCAAGGCAGCGCGGACCTCCCCGATGCCGGCGGCCTCCGGCGCCGAGGCGCCCGCGCCCGCCGAGGACCCGACCGCCGAGGAGCCGGCCGCCGCGGCCCCGACCGCCGAAGACACGACCGCCGAGGGCATGACCGAGGTCGAGGCGGCGCTGGCGAGCGTGTGGCGCGAGGTCCTCGGCATCGACCGCATCGGTCTGGACGACGACTACTACGCGCTGGGCGGCGACTCGGTGCAGGCCGTGCGGATCGCCACCAAGGCCGCGGAAAGGGGGCTGCAGGTCACCCGGCGGCACCTGTTCACCCACCCGACCATCCGCTCGCTGGCCCGGGTCACCACCTCGGCCGCCGGGGCGACCGCCGTGAGCACGAGTTTCGCCCGGCGCCGGGCCATCCCGCCGACTCCGGTCCAACGCTGGTTCTTCGAGCTGGAGTTGCCCGACCCGGGCCACTGGAACCAGTCGGTCGCGCTGCGGGTGCCGCACTCCCTCCCCTCGGAGGCGCTACGGGACGCCATCCGCGCGGTCGCCGACCACCACGGCGTCCTGCGCCATCGCTTCCGCAAACGGGAAACGGGCTGGGAGCAGGTCGGCGACCCGACGGCGCAGACCGTGGACCTCGAGGACGTGGCGGCGCACGGCGACGAGGCCGTGTCCGCCGCGATCGGCCGGGCCAGGCGCGCTGTCGACCTCGCCGCAGGACCGCTGCTGCGCGCCACTCTCATCCAGGACGGGGCGGACCGGCGGCTGCTGGTCCTGACCGCGCACCACCTCGTCGTGGACGTGCTGTCGTGGGCCGTGCTGCTGGACGACCTGCGCCTGGCCTGCGCCCACCGCGCCGCGGGAGAACCTGTCCGCCTGCCCCCGGTGCCCGTCGCCTACGACCAGTGGGCGCGGTCTCTGCGCAGCCACGCCGACGCCCTCGCCCGGCGCGCCGACCTCACGGCGTGGCAGGACTCTCCCGGCACGGCCCTCCGCCCACCGCCCACCACGTACGAGAGCGGCACCCGCGTCATCGGGCGCACGCTCGACCCGGCGCGCACCGGCGCCCTGCTCAACGGACTGCGGGCGAAGGGCGCGCACCCGGCCGACGCCGTGCTGGCCGCGGCGGCGGGCGCGGTCGCGGCCGATCTGGGCTGCCGCGCGGTCCGCGCGGTGGTGGAGCTGCACGGCCGTGAGGAGGCGGTCGACGGCGGGGACGTGTCGCGGACGGTGGGTTGGTTCACGGCGCTGGCCCCCGTGCTGGTCGACGCCGCGGCGGATGCCGAGCCGCGCAAGGTGCTCGACAGCGCCCGGGCGGCCCGCTCGCGCGCCGGCCTCGAACACGGCCTGCTGCGCTACGGCACCTCGGACACCGCGGTGCGCGCCCGGCTCGCGGGAGCGGACCGCCCGTGGGTGAGCGTGAACTACCTGGGGGAGCTCGGATCGGTGTTCACGGGTGCGCGGGATCGGGGCGAGGACGGCCTGGTGGAGGTCCCGCTGCCCGATCGGGGCGACCGGGGTCCGGGCAACCCCAGGCCGTTCCACTGGGAGTTCAGCGCGTACACGAAGGGGGGCGAGTTGACGCTGCGGCTGGCGTACGCGGGTGACGAGGGCCGGGCGGTACGTCTTCTGGACACCGCTCGCGCGTACCTCCACGCCCTCGCGGGAGCCCTGGGCACAACGGAGCGGAAGGGGTCGCGGTGAGCGAGAACTGGCTGGTGGACCTCGTGCCCGCCGAGCGGCCCGGGCGGGTGGCGTACCTGTTCCCGCACGCGGGCGCGGGCGTCAGCGCGGTGCTGGCACTGGGCCGCGCCCTGCTGCCGGACCTCCACCCCGTGGCGGTCCGCCTGCCCGGTAGGGAGTCGCTGCTGGACGAGGAGCCGATCTCCGATCTCCCGGCGCTGGCCGAGCAGTTGGCCGGCGCCGTCCGCGCGCACGCGGGCGGAGCGCAGATCGTCCTCTACGGCCACTCGTCGGGGTCGGTACTGGCCTACGAGACGGCCCGCGCGCTGGAGCCGGAGAGCCCCCTCCTGCTCGCGGCCTCGGCGCAACAGGCGCCGGGGACATCCGTCCGGACGGCCGCCGGCTGCTGGGACCGCCCGGACGAGGAGTTCTTCGCCCAGGTCGTGGCGGACGGCTATCTGCCCGCAGAGCTGCTGGCCGCGCCGGACGTCCTGGAGATGGTGGCCCCGGCTCTGCGCGCCGACTACCGGGCGACTCACGAACACCTCACCGGAGGGGTGCGGTGGACACCCGTGGCGGCACCGATCCTCACCATCCGCGGCACCGAGGACCGTACCGTCGCCGAGGAGGACGTCGCGGCGTGGTCGGGGCTGACGACGGGCGGGCACACGACCGCGCTGATCGCCGCGGGGCACAACCTGCTGCGCGACCGTCCTGCGGAGTTGGCCGATGCGCTGCGGAACGCGCTGCCCTGAGCGCCGACCCGGCAGCGGGCGGCCGGACAGCCGGCGAGCCGGCGGCAGGCGGTCAGGCCCGAGCGGTCGACAACCGGCGGGCGGGCGGTCAGGCAGCGGCGCCGCCGGTCAGGGCCTGCGGTGCACCGAGACGGCGTACTCCCCGCCGGCGAAGGGGTCCCGGGACCAGGTCGCGTACCGGGCTTCGAGGGCGAGGCCCGCCGCACGGCAGTGGGCGTCGTAGTCGTCCAGCGTGTAACCGCGGTCCAGGGAGAACCCGGCGACGAGACGGCCGGACGGACGGACGTGGCCGGCCACCCCGGCCACCAGGGCCGGTTCCGTTCCCGGCGGGGTGAACAGGGGCACGTTGCCCGCCATCACCACGACGTCGAAGGACCGCCCCAGCGCGAGTCCGACCAGGTCGCGCCGGTGCCAACGGATCTCCGGCGCCAGGCGCCGGGCGGTGGCGAGCATCGACGCGTCGACGTCCACGCCCGCCACGCAGATCCCGTGGCGGGCCAGCTCGATGGCCACCCGGCCGGTGCCGCAGCCCGCGTCGAGGACCGTGGCGGGCTCGAAGGAGCGGACCAGTGCGGCCTCGCCGTGGACGTCTCCTCCTTCGGCGGCTATGTGGTCGAACCTGGCCTGGTACTCGTCTCCGTTCCACGTCATGCGGTCACCGTGGCACATGCGCCGCTCCGGCCGCAGGCCGATCCCCGATACCGCCGCCACCGGGCCCGGCGGAGCGGACCTCACGGTTCGCGTTCCCCCCGGTGGAGCCCCGGTCGTATCCCCCCGGAGGGCCTCGGCGCCTGCGGAGTCCGAGCCACTAGCGGAGTTCGAACCAGACGGACTTGCCGCGGGCGGTGTGGTCCACGCCCCACTCGCTGGACATCAGGTGGACGAGTTCGAGGCCGCGGCCGTCCTCGTCCTCGGGCGAGGCCGTGCGCCTGCGGGGCATCCGGCGGCTGCCGTCCTCGACGCGGCAGCGCAGGGCGGGGCGGCGCTCCAGGGTCAGTTGCAGGGGGCCCTCGGTGTGCCGGAGGGCGTTGCCGACGAGCTCGCTGACCAGCAGTTCGGCGGTGTGGGAGAGGTGGTCCAAGTGCCACTCGGCGAGCACGGACCGTACGGCGCTGCGGGCGCGGCGGCAGGCGACCGGGTCGCCGGGCAGCTGCCAAGGGCCCGCGATGCGGGTGTCCTGGCGGGGGACTGCGGGGATCTGGGC
>NZ_LIQY01000326.1 GCF_001418495.1 Streptomyces pathocidini
GCTCCTGGTCACGGCCGCGAGCGCCTGCGGGGGCTCCGACGCGGACGAGTCCGGACCGCTCACCGATCAGAAGATCAGTTGGAAGAGCTGCCCCGCGCCCAGCGCCCTCCAGGGAGCCGAATCCGGGAAGCCCGCGCCGCTGCCCGACGGCACCAAGTGGGAGTGCGGCACCCTCAAGGTGCCGGTCGACTGGTCCGAGCCCGATGGAGACCGGATGGACCTCGCCCTTATACGGGCCAAGGCCGAGGACCGGAACGGGCGCATAGGTTCCCTGGTCTTCAACTTCGGCGGCCCCGGCGGCTCCGGCGTCGCCACCCTGCCGCTGGCCGCCCAGCAGGACTACGCGAAGCTGCACTCGCGCTACGACCTGGTCAGCTTCGACCCGCGCGGCGTCGGCGCCAGCGAGGGCGTGCGCTGCCTGGACGACAAGGCCCTGGACGCGGCGTACGCGACCGACAGCACCCCGGACGACGCCGCCGAGGAGAAGGCGGCCCTGGACACCACCCGTAAGACGGCGGACGGTTGCGAGAAGGACGCCGGCAAGATCCTGCCCCATGTGGACACCGAGAGCGCGGCCCGCGACATGGACCTGATGCGACAGGTCCTGGGGGACAGGAAGCTCAACTACTTCGGCATCTCCTATGGGACCGAACTCGGCGCCGTCTACGCCCACTTGTTCCCCCGGAACGTAGGGCGCACCGTCTTCGACGCGGTGGTCGACCCGACCCATGACCCGGAACAGGGGTCCCTGGCCCAGGCCAAGGGGTTCCAGCTCGCGCTGGACAACTTTCTGAAGGACTGTGCCAAGGAAGGCGCCTCCTGCCCGACCGGAGCCGACCCCGAGGACGGCGGCCGGAAGATCGCCGCCCTACTCGACCGGCTCGACAAGAAGCCGCTGCCGACCCGGGACGGCCGCGAGCTGACACAGAGCCTGGCCCTCAACGGGATCGCGCAGGCGCTCTACTCCAAGGAGTACTGGACCTATCTGAAGCAGGGGCTCGACGAGGCCGGGCAACTCGGCACCGGGAACCTGCTCCTTGCCCTCTCCGACGCGATGACGGGCCGGGACCAGGAGGGCCACTACAGCAACATCCAGTCCGCCAACACCGCCATAGTCTGCGCCGACGCGAAGCAGCGCTACACGCCCGAGGAGGTCAGGGCCAAGCTGCCGGAGTTCCGCAAGGCCTCGCCCGTCTTCGGCGAGTTCCTGGCCTGGGGGCTGCTCCAGTGCACCGACTGGCCCGTGAAGGGCGCCTCGGACCGCCTGGACGTGTCCGCGAAGGGCTCGGCGCCGATCGTGGTCGTCGGCAACACCGGCGACCCGGCCACGCCGTACGAGGGGGCGCGCCGCATGGCCGACCGGCTCGGCAAGGGGGTCGGCGTCGAGGTCACCAACAAGGGCGAAGGACACGGCTCCTATGGCAACGGCACGTGCGTGACCGCGGCCGTGGACGCGTATCTCCTGGACGGCAAGGCGCCGAGCGACGGCCTGGTCTGTACGCGCTAGCGGCGCGGGCCGACACGACAACGAACGGCCGGTTCGGCAGTCCGGGTGCACCACCGGGCTCCGCCGTACTGGTCGCTCCCCATCGCGGCCGGAAGGTCTTTGCGGCAGCACCGCAACGTCCGCATACGCGGCGGGGGCTGTTCACCCTCCGGTGAACAGCCCCCAGGACAAACCTCTTTGGGCGGAGCCGACGGACGTCAGTAGACCGGCTTCGTCGGCTCGATCTGGTGGACCCAGCCGATGACGCCGCCGCCCACATGGACCGCGTCCGAGAAGCCCGCGTTCTTCAGGACCGCGAGGACCTCCGCGGAGCGGACGCCCGTCTTGCAGTGCAGGACGATCTTCTTGTCCTGGGGCAGGTCCTGAAGGGCGGTGCCCATCAGGAACTCGTTCTTGGGGATCAGACGGGCGCCGGGGATCGAGACGATCTCGTACTCGTTCGGCTCGCGGACATCGATGATGTCGATGGCCTCGCCGCCGTCGATCCACTCCTTGAGCTGGCTCGGCGTGATCGTCGAACCGGCGGCGGCCTCCTGGGCCTCCTCCGACACGACGCCGCAGAAGGCCTCGTAGTCGATGAGCTCGGTGACGGTCGGGTTCTTGCCGCAGACCGCGCACTCCGGGTCCTTGCGGACCTTGACCTGCCGGTAGGTCATCTCCAGGGCGTCGTAGATCATCAGGCGGCCCACGAGCGGCTCACCGGTGCCCGTGAGGACCTTGATGGCCTCGGTCACCTGGATCGAGCCGATGGAGGCGCACAGCACGCCCAGGACGCCGCCCTCGGCGCAGGAGGGGACCATGCCGGGCGGCGGGGGCTCGGGGTAGAGGCAGCGGTAGCAGGGGCCGTGCTCGGACCAGAAGACGGACGCCTGGCCGTCGAAGCGGTAGATCGAGCCCCACACGTACGGCTTGTTCAGCAGCACGCAGGCGTCGTTGACCAGGTAGCGGGTGGCGAAGTTGTCGGTGCCGTCCACGATCAGGTCGTACTCGGCGAAGATCTCCATCACGTTGGAGGACTCCAGCCGCTCCTGGTGGAGGTTGACCGTCACGTACGGGTTGATGCCCAGCACCGTGTCGCGCGCGGACTCGGCCTTGGAGCGGCCGATGTCGCCCTGGCTGTGGATGATCTGGCGCTGCAGGTTCGACTCGTCGACCTCGTCGAACTCCACGATGCCCAGGGTCCCGACGCCGGCGGCGGCGAGGTACATCAGGGCCGGCGATCCGAGGCCACCCGCACCGACACACAGCACCTTGGCGTTCTTCAGCCGCTTCTGCCCGTCCATCCCGACGTCCGGGATGATCAGGTGGCGGGAGTACCTGCGGACCTCGTCGACGGTGAGCTCGGAAGCCGGCTCGACCAGGGGTGGCAGCGACACGGGGGCTCCGTTGGTCGGTGTGAGTACGGTTGCTCTCCTCGTAACAGTGCCACGGGCCATCTCATTCCGAGACACCCGGTCCGATCCGCGAGACGATCTCGTCCCAGTAGCCGGGAAGCGCCTCCCAGGGGTCGGCGCCGCGCCCGCGGGCCGTGCGGTCGGTGAAGTAAACGGTGCCCGCGCCCTGCCAGCGGGCGATCCTGACCGCCTCCTCCAAGTGCAGGCGCGGGACGCCGTGCACCAGGTGGCAGAACCGTTGCGGCGCGTACTCGGCCGTCCACTCCGCGACCTGGGACCAGCGGTAGTCCGCCCAGGAGCCGGCGAAGGTCACCAATTGGTCGGCCCACTCCGCATACCCGGGGTAGGGGTGCGTGCCGTGGCCGAAGACCAGGTACGCCTCCTCAAGGAGGGCCCTCAGAGTGGCGGCCACGCGCTTGGTCTCCTGGAGGACGGCGCGGTCGGGCGGACACCGGTCCAGATAGAACCCGTCGACCTTGTACCAGTCCAGGAAGTGGTGCGCGTCCGAGATCAACTCCCCGAAGGGGCGGGTGCCCAGACGCGTGTCCAGGAGCCCGAGCACGCGCACGCCCGCGTTGGTCAGCCGCCCCGCCGCCTCCAGGCAGTGCGGGTCGGGCTGGATGCCGGGCCCGCGCGCGACGTTGAGCACCGCCCAGTGCAACGGCGCCTCGGGGCGGGCCAGCTCGGCCCACTCCGCCGGGGCGACGAGCGGGTGGGCGTAGCCGGGCACGCCCACCCCCAGGCTGCTCGCGCCCGCTGTCGCGGCGAGGCGGGGGCCGGCGTCGATCAGATGCGACATGCTGCCTCCATCCAGATGTCGGCGAGGGATTCCTCGAGTTGGATCCGCGGGCGCCAGCCGAGCCGGTCGCGGGCGGTACGGACGTCCGCCTGCTGCCAGCCTCCGCAGCCGTCCGGGTAGGGGTACACGGCCGTCGGCTGGCCGCCCGTGTGCTCCGCCGCGCCGCCGAGGCCGCCGCGAGCCGGGCTCGGGTCCAGCTCGTGGATGGTGCCGTCAAAGCCCGCCACGCGGGCCAGGACGGCCGCGGCGTCCCGCAGCCGCACCGCGCGGCCGGTGCCGATGTTTACGACGCCCTGGGCGGCGGACAGCGACGCGGCGTGCACCGCACGCGCCACGTCCCGTACGTCCACGAAGTCGCGCTGCACGCCGAGGCCGCTGAGCTTCAGCTCGCTGTCCCCGGCCTGCATCGCGCGCCGCATGGCCTCGGCGATCCGGCCGAGCGGGGAGCCGGCCGGGGTGCCGGGGCCGACGGGCGGGAAGACGCGCAGCACGACGGCGTCCAGGTCGGAGCCGAGCACCAGCTCGGTGGCGGCCAGTTTGCTCACCCCGTACGGGCCTCCGGGGCGCGGTGCGGCGTCCTCTGCGGTGGACGAGCCGGGCTGCGAGGGGCCGTACTCCGACGCGCAGCCGATCTGCACCAGGCGCGCGCCGGTGCTGCTGCGGCGCAGCGACTCGCAGACGGTGGCGACGGCCACGGTGTTGTGCCGGGTCAGGTCGCGCGCCCCGCCGCGGGTCGCGCCGGCGCAGTTGATGACGACACCGGGATGGACGGCGTCCAGGAACCGGGTCAGCGCGCCCGGGCTGCCGCTGGCGAGGTCGAACCGGACGTCGGCGTCGTCGCCCCGGCCCAGCGCGGTGAGTTGGACGGCGGGGTCGGCGAGCAGCCGGTCGGCGACGTGCCGTCCCAGGAAGCCGTTCGCGCCGAGAAGCAGCACCCTCATCGGGAGGCCTCCCCCCGCTCGGCGACGGCGCCCCTCACCGTGGCGGCCCCGGCTGTGGAGGCATGGCGCCGGAGGACGGCCTCCGGCGCGAGGGGGCGTGTGTGAGGTTGTGCGCTCATCTCGGGTTCTCCTATGGAGTGTTGCTG
>NZ_LIQY01000327.1 GCF_001418495.1 Streptomyces pathocidini
CCCCTGAGCCGGCGGGGCTCCCCCAACGGGGAAGCCCCGCCGGCCGTTTCCCCTACCCCCTCACTCCTCACTGCCCCCTCACTCCTCCTCGTCCGACTCATCGGCCTCGGCGAGGATCAGATACAGCTCCTTCCGCGCCTTGTTGACGACCGCGAGCGCCTTGTCGCGCTGCTCCGGCGTACCGGTCGCCCAGACCTGCCGGAACGCGTCGACGAGCCCGCCGCCCGCCTTGCGGATCTCGTTCATGGCCTCCCAGTCGACGCCGCGCCCGGCCTCCTCCCAGGGAGCCTCCGGACCGGCCTCGGCCTCGGCGCGCCCGCTCTCCGTCAGCTCGAAGAGCTTCTTGCCGCCGTCGGTCGCGCTGCTGATCAGGCCCTCGTCCTCGAGCAGTTGCAGCGTCGGGTAGACCGAGCCGGGGCTCGGCTTCCATGTGCCGCCGCTGCGCTCAGCGATCTCCTGGATCATCTCGTAGCCGTGCATCGGCCGATCCTTGAGCAGCGCCAGGATCGAGGCGCGCACATCACCGCGCCGCGCCCTCCCCCGCGGCCCGCCACGCCCGCGCCCACCGCCCCACGGCGGCCCTCCGAACGGCGGCCCGAACGGCCCGAAGGCGCCGCGAAGCCGCCCGGCCTCACCCGGCCCGAAAGCCCCAGGGGGCCCGAAGTGCCCATGCCCGCGCCCACGCCCGAAGCCCTGCCGATGCCCGCACTCTTCTCGACCACACATCGCGGCACCCCTTCCATCATTGATCGATCGCGATACCTCAACGATATATCGGAAGAATGTCGCCGACAAGCCCCTGCGCCCGAGCTGTCGCCGGCCCGGGACACGAGGCCAGAGACTTGCGATTGGCCTTGGTCCCCGCCACCCCGCGCGCCCTACGCTCCCGGCCATGAGACTCCGCATCGTCGACGCCTTCACCGACCGCCCCTTCGCCGGCAACCCGGCCGGCGTGCTGCTGCTCGACCGCTCCGGATTCCCCGACGACTCCTGGCTCCAGCAGGTCGCCGCCGAGGTCAACCTCTCCGAGACCGCCTACGCGCATCCGCTCCCCGAGAGCGGCGAGGCCGACTGGGCGCTGCGGTGGTTCACGCCCGCCACCGAGGTCAACCTGTGCGGGCACGCGACCCTGGCCACCGCCCACGTGCTGCACACTGCGGGCCTCGCGAGCGGCACCGTCCGCTTCGCCACCCGCAGCGGCGTCCTCTCCGCGACCACGGCCGAAGACGGCTCGATCACCCTGGACTTCCCGACCGCCCCGCTGACGGCCGTCGAGCCCCCGGCGGAGGCCTCGAAAGCGCTGGGCGCGGAGGTCGTGTCCGCGTACGACACCGGGCCGAACGTCCAGGACCTGCTGATCGAGGTGGCCGACGAGAAGACGGTCAGGGCACTCGTCCCCGACCTCGCCGCCCTCGCCGGCCTCGGCAGCCGCGGGGTCATCGTCACCGCCCGGGCCGAAGACCCGCACCGCGGCTACGACTTCGTGTCCCGCTTCTTCGGACCGGGCGCAGGCGTCGACGAGGACCCGGTGACCGGCAGCGCGCACACCGCGCTCGCCCCCCTCTGGTCACAGCGCCTGGGCCGGGACGACCTCACGGGCTTCCAGGCCTCGGCCCGCACGGGCCTGGTGCGCACCGCCCTCCGCGGCCCCCGAACCCTCCTGACCGGAACGGCGATCACGATCATCGACGGTGAGCTGCTGGTCGCCCCCTGACGTTTCGCGGTACGGGGACGGCCGCCCTGCCGGCGTCCCCTCCTCGCGGTCGCGGCAGAGCTCTCTCGCCGCCCGCCTCTTCGCCGTCGCGGCGAGAAACTCCCGCCGGCCCGCCTCTTCGCCTCGCGGCGGGAAACCCCCGCCGCGACGGCGAGCAACCAGGGCGAGGGAGCCCGCAGTCTCCGGACACTCCCGGAGACTGCGCGCTTCCGTTCGGTCCGTCGTTGCGAGCCCGCCGTCGGCGGGCTCGAACGGTACGAAGGGGACGTCGAAGTACGCAGTCTCCAGGCACTCAACCCGCGCCGAGCCAAGTCCGAAAGGGCGAGCGCCGAGCGGTCACGCCGTGGGCAGCCAGCCCACCTTCCCCGCGAGCAGCGCGTACCCGACGAACGCCACGATGTCGATCAACGCGTGCGCCGCCACCAGCGGCCCGACCCGCCCCCACCGGCGGTAGAGCAGGACGAACACGACGCCCATCACCATGTTCCCGACCAGCCCGCCGATCCCCTGGTAGAGGTGGTAGACCCCGCGCAGCCCGGCGCTGGCCAGGAGCGCGGCGGTCGGGGTCCAGCCCAACTGCCCCAGCCTGCGCAGCAGATAGCCCACCACGACCACCTCCTCCAGCAGCGAGTTCTGCACGGCCGAGGCGATCAGCACGGGGATCTTCCACCACACGTCCGGCAGCGACTCCGGCACCACGGTGAGGTTGAATCCCGCGGCCCGCACGGCGAGGTAGAAGACGAGCCCGGTCCCGCCGATCGCCGCGGCGACCGCGGCCCCCGCCCCCAGGTCGAAGCCGGGTCTGCGCCGGTCGAGGCCGATCGCCCGGAGGCCGCCCACCCCTTCCCGCAGCAGCAGGTGCGCGACGAGCGCGACCGGCACGAGCGCGGTCGCGACGCCGAACAGCTGCCAGGCCAGATCCAGCCATGGACGGCCGGGCGCGGCCGAGGTGTTGAGCTGGGCCGCCTGGTCCTTCAGCCCGCCCGGTTTGGTGACCGAGCCGACGAAGCTGATCAGCGCGGAGACCGCGCTGGCACCGAGCGACAGGGCTAGTACGAGGAGCGTCTCGCTGCGCAGGATCCGCGGCGGCAGCCGCTCCCCGGAGAAGGAATCGGCCACGCTGCCGGACTGTGCCTGCACTTCCGCCTCCAGTTCCGCGATCCCACGTTCAGACCCGTGAGCATCACAGCTTGCCCGAAGGCTCCGCCCGGAACCGCACAGGGGCCCGCCCGTAGGGCCAACCGCCGCCCCCTGCTCGTACGGCCGACTGCAGCCCCGCCCGTACGGCCGACCCGGCGCCCCGCGCGTACGTATGGCAATCCGCCCTCCCGCCGCCCGTACCCGGACGCCCGGGCGGCGTCGCCCCTCGCGTACCGCGATCCGCCCGGCGACGGCTCACCCCGGAAGGGCCACCGGCCACAGATGCACCGGCTCCCCCGATCGCATCAACTGCGCGTAGCGGCGCGTCGTCGCGGCCAGGGCGGCGTCCCGGTCGAAGCCGCCGCCCAGGGCCCGGTGGAAGGTCGCGGCCTGCCAGGACGCGCCGTTCATCCGCCGCCGGCAGCGCCCCTCGATGACGCCGAGGTAGTGGTCGCGGTCGGCCGGCTCGACGCCCCACGCGTCCAGGCCCGCCGCCGCGAGCGGCAGCAGCTCCTCGCATACGAGCCGGACGGCGGGGACCTCGGCCACGGTGCCGGAGCGGCCGGGGCGCGGCCAGCGCAGCACCGCCTCGATGCCGTGGCGGCAGGCGGCGTCGAAGTTGTCCGAGGCCTCGACGAAGGACAGCCTCGACCAGACGGGCCGCGGCTCCTCGGCGAGGGCGCGCACAAGCCCGTAGTAGAAGGCGGCGTTGGCGACGACGTCGGTGACGGTGGGCCCCGCGGGCAGCACCCGGTTCTCCACCCGCAGGTGCGGTACGCCGTCGACGACCGCGTAGACGGGCCGGTTCCAGCGGTAGACGGTCCCGTTGTGCAGGACCAGCTCCCGGAGGGCCGGCACGCCGCCCTCGTCCAGGACGCGCAGCGGGTCCTCCTCGCCGCAGATCGGCAGCAGCGCGGGGAAGTAG
>NZ_LIQY01000328.1 GCF_001418495.1 Streptomyces pathocidini
CGGCGGCGAGCGCCGCCTCGTCCGCCGCGGGTACCGGTCCGGCGAGCGGGCCGAAGGCCATGCGCAGATCCGAGACCGACCCCTCGCCCAGCACCCACGCCAGCGGCGCGTAGTGGGCCCGGACACCGGCGGGCCCCTGGAGTAGCGGCCTGCGTGCCGGGTCGGTCGGCCACTCGACCGAGCCCGTGGCCGTACGGGCCGGGATCAGCCAGAAGTCCCCCGGCCGGTAGGTGCCTCCGGCCGCGAAGTACACCTCGACGCCGTCCTCCAGGGGCAGCCAGCGGCCCTCCTCGACGCGGACCGCGCCATGCCTCAGCCGGCCCCGCCCCGCGCGCCGGGAACCCTCGGGCTGGTCCCAGCGCCTCAGGTACGGGTTCAGCTCCGGCCGCCGCCCGACGGTGGGGTGCGGCTCGTCGGACAGCCGCACCCGGCGGCCCGGCAGGTCGATCTCCTCCACGCGCAGCAGGGGCAGCGGCTCCCCGCGCGAGGCGTAGGCGGTGTCCGTGAACTCGACCTGGTCGCCGACGTGCAGGTCGAGCTTGTCGTCGCTGCCGAGCGAGCCCAACTCCACCCAGGTGCCGTCCAGTTCGTCCACCGGGAAGGTGACCGAGCCGTTCTCCCGCGACCACTTGAAGGTCGCGTTCTCCGCCTCGCCGCCCTCGTGGACCTCCACCCGGTACAGCTGGTTCTCCGGCCCCCGGTAGCGGGCGTCCGGCTTCACCAGGCACGGGTCCTCGTCCGCCTGGTCCGGCCGCTCGCTGCGCGCCGCGAGCCGGGACGCGGGGGACTCCGCCTCGGCGGCCCAGGTGCGGAACGCTTCGCGGATTTGGTCCTTGCCCGCCCCGTCCTCGAGCCGGAGCTCGTGGCCCGGCAGCGGCAGCACCTGCCAGACCACCTTGGCGCGGGCCGCCGTGTCCGGCAGCGCCGAGCCGAGCGCCACCTCGCGCAGCGCCGGGTCCTCGGCCGCGGTGACCGTGCGCTCCCACACCTTCAGATAGGCCAGGTACGGGAACCGGGTGGGCAGCCGGTCGGCGGGCCGCTCCGGGTCCCGGAACGCGTCGGGCTGGTCCCAGTACGTCCAGGTGGTGGGCGGCTCGGCGGCCGGCGCGGGGGCGTCGTCCTCGTCCACCGGTGTGCCGGGCCGCGGCCGGGTCGCATCGCACGGGATGCCGTCGACGTAGTAGCGGCCGCCGCCGATGGACAGGTCGTCCAACTCCCGGTTCCCGCCGAGGTATTCCACCCTGAAACCGGCCGCGCCGCTCGGGCCGCCGTGCTGCCCGATCAGGTCGGCCGCGATCGTACGGGCCTGGTGGAGCTGGATCGCCGTCTGCTCGTTGGCGTCGGCGTCGAGTTGGACACGTCCCTGCTGGGCGATGACGGCCGAGTAGTGGCGGTCGGGCCGGAAGGTCAGGCGCGAGAGGTCGGCGTGCATGGGTGGAGGCCCCCTGGGAGAGTCGTACGGCCGTGAGGCCGGGTGTGGGTGGTCGGCAGCTGCGGTCTGCGGGTCTGCTGTCGGCGGTCTACGGGCGGTCGGCGAATGGCGGTTGGCGGTTGGCCGGCGCGGGCGGTCAGGTGACGGGGAAGATCCCGGCGTCGGTGCCGGCCGGGGTGTACTCCGCGAGCCGGGCCCGCAGGCTGTCCTCGCGCTGCGGCTGGTAGAGGTCGTGGAAGGCGCCCATCTCGGCGCCGTCCTCCGCGCCCCGGCCGATCTCCACCGCGGAGCTCGCCGCCAACTGCCCGTAGCCGGGCGTCCCGTACCGTTCGCTCGCGAACAGCGGCCTGACCCGCCAGGCCTGGTCGGGGCCTACCAGATCGGGTTGGCAGCGGTGGCGGCGGGGAGTGCGGGAGCCCGGCGGCACGTAGGAGAAGCGCATGTGTCCGACGCCGCGCCGCGCCACGTGCAGCCGCCCGGTGAAGACGCTGTTCTCGGCGATCTCCACGGCGTGGGTGTGCACTTCACCGATGACAGTGGTGCGCCGGGCGTGCAGGACGGCGTGCGCGTGGCGGCAGTCCGGTGCCGAGAGCGCCTCCCGGTCGTGGCCGGTGGCGTCCAGCAGGCTGTCGCTGAGGTAGAGGTGCAGCGGGTCGGTGTGCACCTCGTCGCCGATCACCTCGATGGTGCCGAGGATGCTCCGCTCGATCTCCACGCACGCGCTCGTGCGGTCCAGGACCAGGCTCGGCTCCTCGGGGGAGGCGGGATCGCACGCCGGCTCCAGCGACCAGCCCGGCACGAGCGTGCAGTGGCGCAGCACAACGCTGCCGACCGGCCCGGTGACGTTGATGCCGCGGCCGGTGACCAGCAGCCCGTCCAGCACGACGCGCGGCGCGTCCCCCGGCGTCTCCCCGGGCGCGCAACTCCCTTGCCGGGCACGGATGTTGAGCGCGTCGGGCCGGTTGCTGTACCAGTCCAGCAGCCGGATCACCGGCTGTGTGCCCTCGGCGGCGCGCAGCTCCAGCCGGTCGCCGGGGTCCAGGTCGAAGTCCAACTGCTCCTGGTACGCGCCGCTGTGCGCGATCTCGATGATGCCGTCGGGCCCGCACCGGCCGGCCCGCCGGTCGTGCTGCCAGGCCGCGTACGCGTCCATGATCCGCTGGTACGCGCGGCCGGGCCCGACCTCGTACACCCGGGCGTCCGGCGGGGTCTCGCGCTCGCGGTGGTACTCCCCGCCGCCGGTGCCGTCGGCGAACGCGTGGTGGTAGGTGACCCAGACGCCCTGGCGCGGGGCCGAGCGGGAACCGAAGGCCAGCCGGCCGAGTTCGGGATCCACGGCCACCTGGCCGCGCCTGGGCCGGTAGCGCCAGTCCGACAGGTCCGCCACGACGAGGTCGGCGGGAGCCACCGGCTGGTCCTGCCCGTCCCGCCAGACGGCGAAGCTCTTGCCGGGGCCGTAGTAGTCGGTGAGCCGGTCGGCGAGCTGCCTGCGCCGGATGTACGCCGGGACGTGGTCCGCCGTCGCGATGTGCGCCGCGGACGGCTCCGGGACGGGCCTGGTCACCAGCGGGCCGTCGTTGCCGAGGATCGAGAAGGTGTAGAGGCTGCGTGCCCGGTCGACGCAGTACGCGGGCGCCCGCGTCACCGAGTAGGGCTTCAGCCGCCACACGAACAGGCCCACCCCGGCGGGGGTCTGGCCGCCCTGCCGCCGCGCCGAGCCGGCGCGGCGCACGTCCGCCGACCGCGCGACGGTGGAGAACGGGCCGCCCGCGAGGTCGAGTGCAGCCCCGTCCCGGACGTCCACCAGCCGTCCGCGCTCCCGCCGGTGCTCGTCCACCGCGCCGGTGCCCGACCCGTACAGCCGCACCGGCTGGTGGTGTGCGGCCAGGCGGGAGAACTCCACGGCCCGCGCAGGCCAGCCGGCGACCTCGGCCGACAGCTCCTCCAGCAGCGCGAGGGTGCCCTTGCGACGCCGGTTGGCGACCGTGGCGGCCACGTCCCGGCGCGGGGCCAGGGCCTCCGCCAGCCGCTGCCGGGAGGTGTCCGGCCGACCGCCGTCCCGCAGCCCCGCGGCCTGGACCCGCTCGTAGCCCGGCAGCGGGCGGTAGCCCACCAGGTCGCCCAGATAGGGCAGCACCCAGGGGGCCGCGGTCTCCACGAACCAGTCGTCGTAACCCTGCTCGACCCCGCTCCGTACGAGATCGACCTGCTCGGCGATCACGGCGAGCAGCGCGCGCAGGGGCTCGCCCTCCTCGGCGTCCCGCAGCCGGTGCCACTGCGGGAGCAGCTCCGCGAGCCCGTCCGGCTCCCTGCTCATCTACTCGACCTCCGTGAGAATCAGCGTGTCCGCCACCTTCGGCGAGAACAGCGCGAGTTGTGCGGGCCGGACACCGCGGAACACGAACACCGAACGGCCCTTCTCCAGCGGCCGGGTGTCCGTGACACCGGGGTTGAGGCGCAGCAGTTCCGCCAGGGAGATGCCATAGCGGGCGGCCACGGCGCTGAGCGTCTCGCCGCCCTCGGCCGTGACCCGGTGGACCTCCTCGGCGAACCCGGCGAGCCGGGCCGGTACCGCGGTCCGCACCTCGGCGAGCCGCCCCGAGAGCCGGGTCAGTTCCTCCGGGGTGACGGACGCGGGCACGCCCGTGAAGGTGTCCACGTCCACGTAGTCGACGCCCGGCACGGACTGCGCCGTGGCCAGGACCTCGGAGAGCCGGGCCGGCTGGCCCAACTCCCGCCCCGCATAGCCGAGTTCCCGCAGCAGGGCCTGGCGCAGCCGGGGCTCGACCAGCTCCCAGGCGTGGTCCGGTGCCACCTTGACCCGCGCCACGAGCACCAGCAGCACCAGCTCCCGTACGGCCACGCGGACCGCCGGCGGCGCGTCCCCGTACTCGGCCAGCGCGGAGCGCAGCGCGCCCAGCACCGCCGAGTCCGGCTCGACCGGGACGTCGTCCACGCCCGCGACCGTCACATGCAGCAACTGCCGCCGCCCATCGAAGAGCTGGCGGGCCGAGGCCCGGCCGATGCCAGCCCGCGAGCGGGCGAAGTCCTCGTAGTCGCGGACCGACACCAGGCGGTCGAGCGCCGAGACCGCGAGCGGGATGCTGCGGCGGGTCAGGCCCGGGCCGTCCGGGTCGGCGCCGCCCGTGGCTGCCTCCGGGTTGGTGACGGCGGTGACGCCCAGCGGCCGGGTGACGGCCTGGGTGATCCGGTTCGCCCGGACGTTCCCGCCCGCTCCCGTACCGAACCGATAGCGGGCGCGCACGTTGTCGTGCCCGCTCGGCAGCCGGGCCCCGTGCACCCCGTCGCCGAAGGCCACCGTCGTCCGGCCGTCGCCGGCCGTGCCCAGGACGTAGACCCGCTCGCGCGGGCCGCGCCCGGCGAGGCTGTCCACCGGGTGCCACAGCAGCCCGTCCACCCGTATCTCCAACGTGGGTACGGCGCCCAGGGGGTTGCCCGCGGGGAGCCAGGTGAGAGGGGACTGCCAGAGCACGAACGTCTGGTGGGAGCGGGCCGCGTCGCCGCTGCCGATCGCCTCGTCACGTCCCTCGCCGTGGGTGGCGGGCACGACGTTGCCCTGGATCCGGACGGTGTCGCGCCGGTAGCGGTGGACGAGATCGGCCGTGAGCGTGAGACGGGTGTGCACGTGGTCGCCGGGCAGCTCCGGGTCGACCCGCTGCTCCACGGCGGCGATCACCGCCGGTTCCGTGCCGGTCACCCCGGAGGTGCCCGGCACGTCGGTGCGCTCGCCGGAGACCACCAGCAGGCGGCCCGGCCGCAACCCCTCGTACAGCTCGGCGAGTTCGATCTCGTTGCCGTGCACGTCCTCGCCCAGCGGCTCGTCAGCGGGGCGCAGGGCCTCGCCTCCCGCGTGCACGGTGGCGTCCCGGATGTGCGAGAGCAGGGTGTCGCGCTCGTCCAACCACGGTTCGGCCAGCGTCAGTTCGGTGCCGCGGCCGGTGATGCCGTAGTCGGTGTAAGCGGCGGTGCGGACGGCGGTGACCCGGGTGGTGACGAGGGCCAGCCGCCGGTCGCCCGGGATGCCGTCCGGCCCGTCGGCCCCCTTGCGGGGGCGCTCGACGGCCACCCAGCTGCCGGCCGTGATCCCCTCGTGCACGGTGTCGAGGCGGAGCACGGCGCGGTGGGCCGGCTCGGGCGGGACGGAGAGGCCGATCTCCACGTTCGCGGGCTCGCCCCCGGTCGTGTAGCGGACCGTCACCTCGTAGCCGTGGTGTGTCGCCTGCTTCCGCTCGCCCGGCGCCAACCGCCACTCCAGCGTGTCCCCGTTGTGGACCGCGACGTGCACCCGGCCGTCCTCGCCCGGCCGGGACACGAACAGGGTGCGCTCGGGCAGCCCCGGCAGCAGCCGGGCGGTGACACCGGCCTCCTGGGAGTCGGAGGGCCGCCTGCCCAGCCAGCCCAGGTCGTGGTCCTGGCCGGCGCGGGTGGACAGCTCGATCCGTCCGGGACCCAGATCGAAGGCCGCCCCCGAGGGCAGGGTCTCGCTGCGCTGCACCGAGCTGCCGGCCTCGGCGTGCACGAACTCCGCCCTGACCGGCACGTGGCCCGCCGTGTCGAACACGACCCGCATCGTGGTCAACTCGGCGCCCGTCAGCGGCCACTCGGCCTGCCGGATGACCCGCCCCCGCTCGTCCTGTACGGGCTTCAGCGGCGCGGTCGCCCCGAACGGCGCGGCCGTCACCCGCATCGCCAGGACCTCCCGCAGGGCGCCCGGCACATCCGGCGCCGCCCGGCGCCAGGCCGGGTACAGTCCCTCGGAGAGCCGGGGGTCCAGCGTCGACAGCAGCTGCGCGGCCAGGTCGGAGCCGGCCGCGAAGACCCGCGCGGGGTCGTGCGCCCGGGCCGAGGCCGCGGTCCGGGCGGCGCGGGTGCGCAGCGCCGGGAGGAGCGCGCCCAGTACCTGTACGGCGGTGGGTCCCGGAGCCGTGCCGTCCGCTCCACCGGCCGGGGTCCCGGGCTCGGCGGACTCCAACTCCGCGGCGCGGTCCTGGAGATCGAGGAACTCGGCGTTCAGCCGCTCGAACCAGTCCCCGACCTCCTCGTACGCCGCGGCCAGAGCCTGCGCCTCCCACAGCCGGCGCACCGGCTCGTCCAGGCGCCGCGCGAACCCGGTGGGCGTGTCGAGGCGTTCGAGGTCCGTGCGCAGCCTGGCCAGCACCTGCGCGTCGAAGTCCTCGATCAGCCGGCTGGCCGGAGGGCGCGGATTCGGGGCGCCGGGGCCCGGCGTGATCCACTGCCGTGCCTCGTCGAGCAGTTCCCTCAGCGACGGCGGGACCGACTGGGGCAGCCCGACCGCCGTGACGTCGTCCTCGCGGTCGACCCGCACCCGGGTCACCGGCAGCAGCAGCCGCCGGGCCGCCGGGTCGCCGTCGCCCCGGCTGTCGAAGACGAACAGCAGCCGGTCGCCGGTCCGGAGCGCGGTCGAGGTTCCGGCGAAGAACAGCTCGGGCCGCTCGCGCAGATCCTCCGGCGCCAGCAGCGCGGGACGGCGCCGGCGCACCGTCAACTCGTTCCACTCCCAGCGGGCCGTCAGGTCCTCGGACGTCTCGAAGGTCTGCGCGTCCTCACCGGAGGCCGCGGGCACGCTGTGGCTGCGCGAACCGCGCGGAATCAGCACCGCAGTGCCCTGCTCGGACCGCGGGTCGCGGTCCAGGGCGTACGCCAGCAGGACACCGGCCGACACCCCGGGGCGGGACCGGTGCCCGACCAGCCGGCCCAGCAGGGCGAGCGACCGCTGCTCCTTGGCGGTCCGCAGGTAGCCCTCGTCCGCGATGCGCTCGGAGTGGAACGTCAGCAGGTCGCCGAGGACGGCCCAGGCGTCCAGCAGCCCGACGGCCGGATCGTCCGGGGTCCGCACCGCAAGACCGCGCAGGGCCGGATAGGCGGGGGAGGCGAGCCGGTCGAGCATGGCGGCCAGGAGCGACCCGTAGTCGCCGACCCGGTAGTGCAGGGCGGTCCGTCCCGGCGGGTTGTGGAGTGCGGCCGGGGCGTGCCGCTCGTCGTGGCCGCCGCAGCCGCAGCCGCAGGCGCCGCGGAGGGTGGGGAGTTCGCCGTTCACCGCCCACCCCCGAGCTCCACCGCGAGCAGGCCGTTCTCCGGCCGCTCGGGGTCGTTGTCGCACTGTGCGATCTCCAGCGGGCCCAGCCGCAGCACACCTGCCTCCAGTTCTCCGCGGTCCTCGTGGAACAGCCGGCGCAGCCGCGTGACCCGGGCGCTCAGCACGCCCGGGACGGCGGCCGCCACGGCGACCAGGCGGCTCAGCCGCACCGGGTCGCCGAACGACAGCGCATCGGGGTGGAAGAAGCCCAGCCGTCCGCCCGGCAGCGCCCGCCTCCCCAGCACCCGGTACAACTCGGCCAGGATCTGGCCGTGTTGGTGGCCTGGCGCGGCGCAGACCTGGAGCGCGATGTCGAGCGGAACGTGCCGGGCGGGCCCGACGACCAGGTCGTGGCCGATCCGCCGGCGGCCCTCCAGCGCGTGCTCGACCGCGTCCAGCAGCTCCGCCGGAGGCGCCCCGGTCCCGTACGCGTCGACGGCCACATGGGCCTCCCGCGTACTTCCGGTCCACCGGATCTCGGCAGCCGCCCGCTGCACGCCGGGGACCGCGCCCGCCAGGTCCGCGTAGTCCTCCGCCGTGACGGCGCGCAGCCGGACGCGCCCCAGGTCCAGCGGGGCGAGCCTGCGGACCAGCTCGACCGGCTCGGGGTCGGTGCCCCCGAAGGCGGGCAGCGGGTTGCGCACCCCCGCCACCGGCAGCGGCCCGGCGGCCTCGGACGCCTCCGGGTCCCGGCACAGCACCAGGTGGTTGACGGCCTCCGCGCCCACGTTCCCGGCGGTCCCGCCGCCGATGCGGTAGCGGACTTCCAACTCGGCGCCGGCCTTGGGCTTCGCGCCGTGCCGCCCGTCGCCGAAGCGCAGCGCCAGCCGGCCGTCGTCGCCCAGCTCGCCGACGAAGTGCCGGCCCCGCTCCCCGCTCGACAGCAGGTCGCGCCGCGGCTCCCACACCTGCTCGCCGTCCGCCGGCACCACGGCGGGGAGCGCGGCCCGCGGATCGGGGGCCAGCGCCGCCGCGGGGCCCGCCAGCGCCGGCTCCTCCGGGTGCAGCCCGGCCGCGTACGCCGGGCCCCAGCTGTGCGCGACCTCCCAGGCGATGTGCCCGTCCAGCACCGTGCCCGCCCGGGCCCGGGCCGTCAGCACCGACAGCCTCCGCAGCTTCGTCCGCAGCAGCCCGTCGCCGCGGTGCAGCAACTCGCGCAGCGCGCGGACCGGGTGCCGCGCCAGCTCCAGCCGCTCCAGCAGCCGCAGCCCGAACAGTACGGCCAGCTCGGCCACTTCGGCCTCTTCCAGGCCGTCCCGGTCGCGGGCGCTCCGCCACAGCTCCACCAGCCGGGCGCGCACGTGCTCCGGGATCGCCGCCAGCAGGTCGGCCTGCCCGGCGGCGACCTGGCGGGGATCCGGGTAGGGGGCCGCCTGGACCACGGGGGAGCGGTGCAGTACGGGGCGGAACCGGGGTGCGATCGCCGGGTGGACGGACTGCGCGAGCAGCGTTTGGAGCGCCTCGGCCTGGGCGTGGGCGGTGCCGGGCACCACCCTGCCCGCGCTCTCGCCCGGAAGCCCGTGCCGCTGTCCGGCCGGTTCCAGCCGCAGACCGGCCCGCAGGGTCGCCTCCTCGCCGACCACCGCGAAGAGCCGCCGGATGTGCTCGGCCGTCAGCAGCCGTCCGCAACGCGCCCGGTCCAGCAGGGAGTCGATGAGGTCGGCCGTGGGGTTGCCGTCCCCGCGGTCCCGGCAGCCCCAGGAGGGCGCACAGGAACCGAGGACGGCGGGCACCGGTGGCGCCGTGATCCTCTCGGGCGCGCCGGCCCCGCCGAAGACCAGCGACCGGCCGTGGTCGACCAGCACCACGTTGCCCCGCGCCACGCTCACGTCCTCGACCAGCGCGCAGTCCCGACCCGCCCGGGTCGACAGGCACACCGGGAAGGCCAGCGCGTCCTCCCGCGCCCAGGCGACCTCCAGCACCGGCTGCCCGCAGAGCCGGTCGACGGCCGGGGTGACCGAGGTGAGCCGGACCACCTGCCGGTGGGCCGGGTCGGCGTCGCCCGGGGTGCCCGAGCGGGTGCCCAGGACCTCCTCGACCAGCAGCAGATCGCCCGCGCGCAGCCCCAACTCCCGCTCCTGGCAGGCCTCGTCGGCCCATGCGTCGCGCAGGGTCGCGGACGTGGCGCCCTTCGGCAGGGAGCATTCCTCTCCGCCCCAGGTCCAGAAGCGGACGGTGTTGTGCGCCGGCCGTAGCCGCAGCGGCGCGCCCGCCTCGACCGGCTCGAAGACCTCGACCCGGCCGCGCTCGTCCAGCACCGCCAGGTCCCGGTCCTCGATGACGGTGCCCGGCTCGGGCCGGTCGCCCGGCCCGAGCGCGGGGACGTCCACGGCGGCGAAGCGGAAGGTGCCGGGCAGCAGCACCAGCGGCCGCACCACCTCGACCGCCACGAACGCGCGGGCGGCGCAGCCGTCGTGCATCGGATAGTCGATGAGCCGGACGTGCCGCCGTACGGAGACCCGGCGGCGCGCCGTGTCCAGGTACGCCTCCGTGGCGACCGCGTCCTGCTGGTAGCTGATCTGGTCCGCGGTGTACGCCAGCAGTTCGACCAGTGTCGTGCCCAGGTCGGGAACGCTCCGCTCGACCCACTCGGGGGTGGTCAACCGCAGCCGGTCCAGGACGAGTCGGCGCAGCGAGTCGTAGTCGCGGGCGGTGTAGTCGATGACGGGGGCGGGCAGCTGCCCCGCCGGGTGGTCCGGCCGCTCGTCCCCGTGGTCGAACGGGGTCGGGCAGTCCGGCCGGAAGGAGAACTCGGCCCAGTAGTAGCGCTGGTCGAACCCGGGGAAGGGCTCGTCGCCCGGGCGCCCGTACGGGTCGGTCCCGACCAGCGACAGGCGGTACGTGGAGGTGTCGCCGGTGCGGTCGACCGTCACGTACAGCCGGTCGTCCAGCTCCGGGTCCTCCTCGCGCTCGACGGCCACTTCGACGGCCTCGATCCCCGTGATCCGGCGGCCGCCCTCGACGCGCACGTTCTGCGGGCCGAGACCGTGCGGCGCCTTGCCCAGGAAGCTGACGACCAGCGTCAGCCCGTCGTCGCCCACCTCGACGGAGTCGACTCCGTCGAGCCGGGCTGCTCTCACCCGGCCACGCCGGCCGCCCGAACGGCATGCGGTCCCGCTCGCCTCGGCGCCGGTGCGGCTCATGCGGCGCCCCTCCCCTCGAACACCTCGTCGCGGCGGCTCGCGGTGGCACGCACCACGTACCGCAGGGACACCCGTACGACGTTCTCCTCGCTCACCACGTCAAGCGACTCCACCTCGATCAACTCGCCCAGCCAGCGCTGCAGCGAGGCGTGCACGGACAGCTCCAGGGCCGAGGCCAGCTCCGGGCTGTTCGGCGTGAAGACCAGATCGAGCAGCCCGCAGCCGAAGTCGGGGCGCATCACGCGCTCGCCGGGGCTGGTGAACAGCAGCTGCTCGATCAGATCCCGTACGTGCTCCTCGTACCCCGCGTGCGCGGTGCGGCCGCGGCGGTCGGTGCGGAACGGGAAGGCGAGGTCGGTCCGCGCCCGCCTCGTCCTCATCGACGGCGTCGTCGTCATCGGCAGAACACCCCTCGCGGTACGGCGGTGACGCGCGGCGGCCCCTGCGGGACCAGCGCGGCGGTGAAGCACTGGGCGGGCGTGGTGTCCAGGAGCACGGGAGCTCCGTCGACCAGCACACCGCCCGGCCGCGGGCTCCAGCGGACGGTGGTGCAGGGGTGCGGTATGCCGTCCACGCGGTGCGGGCAGCCGCCGACCGCGAACACATCGGCGCCGGTGGCCACCGGCAGCCCGTCGAGCCGTACCCCGGTCGGGGCTGCCGCGGCCGTGACCCGGCCGCCGTGCGGGCAGCTGATCGCCGTGCCCCCGTTGACGAGATTCCCGGACAACTCTCTCTCCCCGTTCCCGCGTTCAGCGCTTCTTGGGCACGGTCAGCCGGCCCTCGTTGATGTCGACCTGGTCCCCGACGAGCGAAATCGACGCCCCGTGCCCGTTGTCGATGAACACCCCGCGCTCGTCGATCCGCACGTACGCGCCCCCCGGCGCCCTCAGCAGGATTCCCGTACCGCCCGGCACGTCCGACATCACGAGCTTGTGCCGGCCCGGCGTCTGGACCACCACGGGCTCGTGCGGCGCCGGATCCTTCAGGGCGTCCTCCGGCAGCTCCGACTCGTGGCCGTACCAGCAGCCGGACCAGACAGGGAAGCTGGGATCGCCCTGCTCGAACTCCACCCACACACCCGCGCCGACGGACGGGACGGCGTAGTGCCCCGCCTGGCGGCCGGTGAAGGGGAAGCAGGGCAGGGCCCACGTGGACGGGGTGTCGCCCAGCACGTCCGGCACCTCGACCGTGACGCGGCCGATTCTCAGCGGATCCTGGTTGTCCCGCACCCGGCCGCGGAACTTGCCGAGATAGCGGTTGTTCGGCGCAGCGGCCATGGGACATGCACTCCTGGTGGTCGTGGCTGGGGCCCTCGCAGGCCGTTACGGGCGGACGGTGCCGCTGCGGGCGATCAGCCCCTCGCGCGAGAGCGTGAAGTTCTGCTGGTACGAGCCGGGTCTGAGGTGGTGGGTCACGGACTTGACGTAGTAGTCGCCGTCGTAGGTCACCCCGGCGCCGCGCACCCCGACCAACTCCCGCGGCCGCAGCACGTATCCGTGCCGGTTGACGTCCAGCGCCCCGGAGCCGGAGACGGCGTCGGCGGAGGTCGCGGCCCGGGCCAGCGCCTCGGCCTCGGCCTGCCCCGGCTCCTTCTTTGCCGTGCCGGAGAGCGTCCTGCGCTTGAGGGCGGGTGAGGCGCGGCGGCCCAGGGGCGGCCGCAGCGGGCTGATGTCGGGCTGCGGGAGCAGGGTTGCGTCGCGGGTGCGCGGGTCCTGGACGCGCGCCTGCGGCTCCTCGCGCGCGGTGCCGTCGTAGGCGAACGTCAGCTGGTCCACGGTGGAGTTGACGTCCAGGTTGACGTTGAGCGCGTGCTGCCGCTGTCCGATGCGCCGCTCGGGCCCCCAGAACGCGGTGGACCGGCCGGGGCGCGGCCCGGGGTCGAGGTAGAAGACATATCCGTTGGCCCGGGCCAGTTCGTTGAGGTACTGGAGGTCGGTGCCGGTCTGGTAGTCGACGCGCAACTGCTCGCGGGGCGGCTGCTGGATCTGCTCCCGGATGATCCACGGGTCGATCCCGTAGTCCGCGTACCGGGCGAGGATCCGCTCGACCCGCTGCGAGGGAGCGAGGTTGGGGTAGCGGTCGGTCCGCTCCTCCAGGTCCATCAGCAGGGTCAGGTCCTCGCCCGTGACGGTGAGCGTGGTCTGCCCCGGCTGGTTGCTCGCCCCCACCTCCTGGCGCACTATCAGCCCGTCCAGGACGACGCTCGGCGTGCCCCTGACCGTGGTCGTGACGACGACCCGGGTCTTGGGGTCGAAGAACCCCTCGGGCAGCAGGCGTTGGCTGATCAGGCCCCGCTTGGTGAGGTCGAACGCCAGCTGGAAGCCGGAGCGCTCGCCCGCGGTGCTGGTGATCTGCGCGGACAGCAGCGCCTGAGTGACCTCGGCGGGGACGGGGCGCGCCAGCCCGGGGCCCATGTGCAGCGTCAGGTGGACGGGGCCGCCCCCGATCGGCTCGTCAGCCATGGCGGTACCCCGCGAGTCCGCCGCCCGGGGCCAGCGGGATCTCGATCTCCTGCCCCGGCTCGGCGGTCAACTCCCGTGGATCGAGTACGGGGTTGGCGTCGGCGATCTGCCACCACTGGGCCGGATCGCCGAAGTACCGCTGCCCGAGGTGATCGGGGCGCTCGCCGCCGCCGACGGTGTGCGGGGCGGTGTCGCCGGGATCGCCGTCCTGGTCGATCGGCGGGAGCAACCGCCGCTTGGTGTAGCGGACTTCCGTTCCGTCGGGTTGGACGTGGATGCCGATCTCGGCGTCGTGGTAGCGGCTGGACCGGGGGTAGGGGTGCGCACCCGGAATCGCGTCCAGCGCGCTCTCGTACGGATCGATCACGGTCTACAGTCCCCTCCCCAGCCCGAGGTCGCCCAGGCGGCCGCTTCTGGCGGCACCGGCCAGGCGCTCCTTCTGCGCGAGATGCGCCATGTACAGGTCGGCCCCGCGGTGCCCGGCGGGCAGATCGCTCACCGAGAGCACCTTCATCCCGATGCTCAGCGAGGCCCGGATCGGGTTCAGATGGACGTCGAACGCCGACTCGTTGACCGACAACTCGGTGAGCCGCACCGGCAGGACGCGTTTGCTGCCCCAGGTGAACAGCGTCAGCGGTGTCTCGATCGGGCTGATCTCGATGGTGCCCCGCCGGCCCAGCCTGACCGCCTCCCGCAGTTGGGCGGTCGTGGGTTGCACCAGCATCTCCAGGGTCGCGAGCTGCGGATGGATCCCGTCGGGTGCCGCGATCTCGAACTGGTCGGTGGAGTCGATCTCCGCGGTGAACTTCCAGCTTTCCTCGGCCGGTCCCTTCAGGCGCAGCGCCTCGTTCCGGTCTCCTCCGCTGCCGCCCCCGCCGGCATCGCCACCGCTCCCGGCGGCCTGGGGCGCGATCGAGCGCTCTAGGGTGTCGGGGTTGAACTGCAGCACGATGATGCGCTGCGGGGTGCCGCGCTCGGGGTCGACGACGACGATTCCCGAGCGGATGGGCTTGGGTATGTCCTGGTAGGCCATGGCGGTTCCCCCTCCTGTCCGTGGTGTTTCAGCGGTTCCCCGCGATGCGGCTTCCGTAGGCGATCTCCGCGTCGATGTCCTGTTCGGAGGGGATGCGCCAGGTGCCGCCGCCATTGGCGGCGAGGAGATCGACGACGGCGCCGCTGATGTCCGTCACGGAGAACCGGACGTCCTTCTTCCTGCGGTGGACCGCGTATCTGCGGTTGGCGGTCGCCCCGTGGAGGCGGTAGACGCGGCTGCTGCGCACTCCGCGCCACTCATAGAGATAGATGTCCATACCCAGGAGTTCGGCGCACCAGGCCGGTGTCTCCTGGTTGTGGAAGCCCTCCCGGAACGAGCACCCCAGGATTCCGCCCAGGGATTCCGCCATGTGCCGGGTCGGCATGGTCACGTCCCCGCGGACGGAGAACTTCAGCAGATGGCATTCGGCCGGCTCGGGCGCATTCCCCGCTTTCCTCTCCGTCACCAGGCCTCCTGCCAACGCAGCACGATTTCCGTCTCGTTCCTGATCTCGCTCACGTCCTTGAGGCGTCCTTCCAACGCGGTGGCCAGTTCTCCGCCCACCTCGTCACCCTTGTTGATGAGTTCCTGGAGATGCGGTGGCCGCGGGAACATCTTCAGGTTGTCCACGACCTCCGGCCAATCCCGTTTCATCATGGGATAGACCCGCTTCCATTCCTCCGGGTGCACCACGAACAGGTCCACGTCGAAGTCGTTGATGTTGAACGCGGTCTTTCCCTTGTGCGGTCCGCGCAACCCGCTCTTGAGGCTGCCGACGTATTCCAGGCGCTTCCCCTTGTAGCGGTGCTTGTTGACGATCCCGTCGATGGTGCCCTTGATGGACTTGTACTCGCGGTCCCAGATCCTCTTCCCCTTCTCGAGAAGAGCCTTGTCGAACTTCCCCCTGCTGAAGTCCTCGATGCCGGTGGCCGCCGCCCATCGGGTGATCTTGCTGTTCATGGTGCGGAGTTCGACAAGCAGGTCGAGCACCTGGTTGCGGACCTGCCTACGGGTGCGCTTCCTCGGCCGGGTCAGCTCCTGCTCGCGGTGCGGAAAGGCCTTCTTGAACGCGACCTTGTATTTACGGACGCTGTCCTTCTGGAAATCGACGACGTCGTCGAGGACCTCTTCCCTGAACCGGTTCCTGACTTCTGCGTCCTCGATGGAGTTCACGTAGGACTTGATGTACTCGATGTTGTTGTACGCCGCACTGTACTGGTCCTGGAGCGGCAGGAGTTCCGACTCCATCCGGACGTCGACATCGTCTCCCGCGGGCTTGAGCACCATCCGGTGCTGCTGGCCGCCCATGGTGAAGGACGCCTTGACGGTCGGCGGTTTCTCCGCCGTCTCCCGCGCCTTGTCGTCGTCCTTTTCCGTGCGGTCCTTCTCCGCCTGCCTGTCGCGCCGGTCCTTGACCCTCTGCTGCTGCCTGCTGTGCATGCGGCGGAGGTTCCTGATCTTCGCCAGATACGCGTCGCGCAGTTTCTTCGCCGTACGGGTGACGGACCGCCCCAACCTGCTCTTGCGCAGCTTTCCGCCGAGCGTCCGGCCGGCGTTCCGCACTTTCCTGAGCGCGGACCTGACCACGCCCTTCACGCGTTTGAGGGCCCTGCCGGGAAGCGATGCGGGCCTGCGCGGTTTCGCGGGCCGGGGCGCCTCTGCCCCGCGCTTGGCCGGTTGCCGGGAAGGCTCGTCCTTCGAGCGGTCCGGCGTGTGGTCGTCCGCCCTGTCGGGCTTCTTCTCGGGAGCGTTGTCCTCCTTGCCCGGCTTCTCCTGCCCCTTCTCCCGCCTCGGTTCCTTCACGTCCGAGGGCTTCTCCTTGTCCGGACGCCTGGTGTCCGGCCGCTCCCCGGGCCGCTCGCGCCCGCGCGGAGGCGCCGCGGCCGGTACGTCGGGGTGTTCCCGGTCCTGATCGTGTTCGCGCCGGAGGTCGGGGGC
>NZ_LIQY01000329.1 GCF_001418495.1 Streptomyces pathocidini
GTCAGGGGTTCGACTCCCCTAGGCGGCTCCGAGAGCCCAGGTCACATTGCTTGTGACCTGGGCTTTTTCTATGCCAGGCTCGGCTGAGCCCGCTGAGCGGAGCTCCTGCCTGGGTTCGGCCCCGCGCTGGGGGGCGACATGGGCGGCCATGCAGTCGGCGAACTCGGCCTGCGCCGCGTCGACTTCCGTGGGGCGCTCGGTCATGGCCGTGGGCGCCGTGGGAGGGCCGGGCCGACGGGCGGTTGTCAGTGGCGGGTGTCACGCTGAGTTCGTGGGGGTTCACCAGGGCTGGGAACTGCGAAGGGAATCGTGATGATCACTACTGACTTCGTGCCGGGATCGCCGTGCTGGATCGACCTCGGCGCCCCGGACGTCGGTGCCGCGGCGGCGTTCTACGGCGCGGTGTTCGGCTGGCAGTTCGAGCCGATGCACGCGGGGGAGGAGGCCGAGGGCGAGGCCGGTGGCGTCTTCAAGCTGGACGGGAAGATGATCGCCGGGCTCGGTCCGCTGAGCGAGAAGGGGGCCCGCTCGGCCTGGATGATCTACTTCAACACCGCCGACGTGGACGCCACCACCCGGGCCGTGGAGAGCGGCGGCGGCACGGTGCGGGTCGCTCCGAAAGGTGTCGGTGACGTGGGGCGGATGGCGCAGTTCACCGACCCGCAGGGCGGCCAGTTCGCGGCTTTCCAGCCGGGCGGCATGACGGGCATGGAGGCGGCGGACGAGCCGGGCACGCTCACCTGGGTCGAGCTCTACACCACGGACTCGGCGGCGGCGCAGGCGTTCTACCGGTCCGTCTTCGACTGGCAGACCCAGGACATGCAACTGCCGGGCGGCCCGGACACGTACACGCTCCTCACCCCCTCCGGCCTCGGTGAGGAGCGGATGCAGGGCGGGCTGATGCAGCTGACCGCCGAGCACCTCGCGCTGACCGGCGGCCGTGCCTACTGGCACCCGGTGTTCGGCTCGACCGACACCGACGCCACGCTCGCCAAGGTCACGGAGAACGGCGGCAGCGTGCAGATGGGGCCGGAGGACGCCGAAGGCGTGGGGCGGCTGGCCGTGGCCGTCGACCCGTTCGGCGCGGACTTCGTGGTGCTGACCCCGGCGCCCCCGCAGTCGTAGGCGCGCGCCGCCGGGAGGCGGATCCGCCGCGGGCCGTCGGGCTCGCGGAGATCGGATCCGCCCCGGCGGGCAAGCGTGCCGGGGCCGCGAGTCGGGCGAATTCCTTGGGCCCTTCGGGGGAAATCCCGCTCCTCACCGATCCACTGTCACGGCTGAGGGGTGAGGAAGAGAAGCATGCGAATACGTACGCCGCTTCTCGCGCCCTTTCACGCCGCCGTGTTCACTGGCCTGCTGATAGCCGCGAGCCTTACCCCGGTCGCGTATGCCGCCGACCGGGGTGAGAAGAAGCCGGAGACCCGCCGCAAGGGCCACCACCTGGCCAACGCCCAGATGCACGGCCGCCGCTGCCACGTCCCGTCCGGCTACGACCCCCACGTCATCGCCACCGTCTGGCGGATCGGGCAGGACTACGAGGTCAGCGAGAAGGTGATGCTCGCCGGGTTCGAGGCGGGCTGGGTGGAGAGCCACATGAACAACCTCGACTGCGGGGACAAGGACTCCCTCGGGGTGTTCCAGCAGCGACCGAGCTACGGGTGGGGCACGCCCGCGCAGATCCTCGACCCGGCCCATGCGGCGGCGCGGTTCTTCTCCCGCGCCCTCGCCCGCGACTACGACAACCCCGACCTCACGCCGGGCGAACTCGCCCAGGCCGTCCAGCGGTCGGCGTTCCCCGGCCGCTACGACGACGCCGAGTACCGGGCCCGCGCCATGATGGACGAGGTGGCGGACGGGTACTGGGACGAGGACGACGGGTACGAGGACGGCTACGACGAAGGGGATGAGGGCTACTTCGGGCCCCCGAGCAGGATGGGCACCGTCGTCACCGATCTGGCCAAGTCCCATGTCCCCCGCTGAGACCGCGGCCACGGTGAGCGCCGCCGCCACGGCAAACATCATCGCCACGGTGAACGCCAGTGCCGCGGTGAGCGCCGCCGCCACGGTGAGCGCCGGCGACATGGCGCTCACCGGTGAGCCGGAGCGGTGGGGTCCTCAGAACCCGCCGCCGAAGTCCCCGCCGCCGAAGCCGCCGCCGAAATCGCCGCCCCCGAAGTCCCCGGCGTCGAAGTCGGAGCCGGAGTAGTCGCCTCCGCCGTAGTCACTGCCGTAGCCGTCGTACGCGTAGGCGTGCGGGCCGGCGATGACGCTGCCGAGCAGGGTGCCGGCCAGGAGGCCGGGGAGGATGCCGCCGCCGAAGTAGCCGTACGCCCAGGGGCCGTAGGTCGGGCCCGCGTCCCAGTACGGGCGGCGGCCTGAGGCCGTGTCGACCTGGCGGCTCATCGGCTCCTCGCCGTCCGCCAGCCGGGCCGCGTCGGCGGCGCAGACCGGAACGGTCCGCTCCGGGCCGCCCGGTGGCGCCCACTGGGTGTCCTCGACCGATGGGCCGTGCCGGGGGTCGAAGAAGCAGGGCAGCCGGCGGTGCGGCAGCGGCCTGCCGTCGCGCCGCGCCTCCAGAGTGGCCAGCGAGAACCGGCCGTCCTCCAGCGCCTGCGTCACCTGCCGCACGTCCTCGCCCCGCCGCGCGGCCGCCATCCGCGCCTTGGCCCTGTCGTACGAGTCCAGGGCGCGGGCGTAGTCCTCGCGCATCGTGTCGTCCGTCGTGCGGGCCGAGGGGTTGAAGTCGATCCGCTCCAGCTCCTCGCCGAAGGCGGTAATGTCCTCGTCGACCACCGGCCGCAGGATCTCCAGGCGTGCCCGGTCCTGCGCGGCCCGGCGCTTGCGGCCCCGCCGGGTGACCAGCAGCGCGCCGCCGCCGGCGACCAGCATCAGCACGCCGAGGGAGACAAGCATGCCGGCACCGGTGCCCCGGTGGCCCGGGCCGGAACCCGGATCCGTACCGGTGTCGGTGCCGGAACCGCCGCTCCAGACGGCCGGTGCATGGCCCTTGGCCTGCGGCAGGGCGTCGTCCACGAAGCCGTTGACCATCGCCTTCACGTCACCGGGGTCGGAGCGCTCCACCGAGCCCGCCAGGTTGGAGACGGCGTTGCGCGGCATCACCGAGGAGTCGGCGCCCGCGTCGAAGCGGTCGCCGAGCGCTACCGCGTACACGCCGGTGATGCCGACCTTGCTTCGCAGGTCGGCCAGCAGCGTCGACGGGTTGAACTCGGAGGCGTTCGGGAGCACGGCGACGAACACCGGCTTGTCCGCCCGCTCGATCTTGTCCGCCAGGGCCTTCGCGTCGGTGGCGGACAGTTCTCCCGAGGCCCGCGGGTCGACGTAGATGGGACCTTGGCGCAGGGCGTCCGCCGCGCGGTCGAGCCCACCCGCGGCGCTTGCTCCCGGCGCTGCGCCGGAGGCCATGACGAGGACGGCTGCCAGAAGCGCCAGCACCGCCAGCACCGGCGCGAGAAAGGCGCGCGCCCCCCAGGGCTTCGCTGCCGTGTTCATACCTACGACGCTAACTCCAAAGCCGCAATTCCGGACTATTCCTTTCAGGGTGGCTGATGGCCCCGGGGGCCCGGCTCGCGACACCCACATGGCGTACGCGGACTCGCCGCCGCGGCGGC
>NZ_LIQY01000033.1 GCF_001418495.1 Streptomyces pathocidini
AGATGTGTCTAAGAGCCAGCACCCCGCACTCACCCCCCGGCGGCCGCCCGGCCCGTGCCGGCTTGGACTCATCGTGTGGATCGCAGTCCGTTAGGAGGAGATCCATGGCCGTTCTCTGCAAACCGGCAATCACGGTCCCCGAGTACGTCATCACCGTCGAGGACACCCTGGAACTGGCCCGCAGGCTGCACAGCGACCACCCACAGCTCGACCTCGTCCTCGACCTCATCGCCCACACCGGCGTGCAGAAGCGGCACCTGATCCAGCCGATCGAGAAGGTGCTCCAGCATCCGGGTTTCGATGAGCGCAGCGCGGTGTACGAGGCCCAGACCAAGGAGCGCGTCCCGGCCGTCGTGCGCCGGGCACTGGATCAGGCCGAACTCGAGCCGCAGCAGATCGACTTGATCATCTATGTCTCCTGTACCGGCTTCATGATGCCGCCGCCGACGGCCTGGCTGATGAACACCATGGGGTTCAGGCCCCAGACGCGGCAGCTGCCGATCGCCCAACTCGGCTGCGCCGCGGGCGGTGCGGCGGTGAACCGGGCCCATGACTTCTGCATGGCACACCCGGGGGCCAACGTCCTGATCGTCGCCTGCGAGTTCTGCTCGCTGTGCTACCAGCCGACCGACACCGGTGTGGGAACGCTGTTGTCCAACGGCCTGTTCGGCGACGCGATCGCCGCTGCCGTCGTGCGAGGCAACGGGGGCACGGGAATGAGCCTGGAACACAACGGCTCCTACGTCATCCCCGAAACAGAGAGCTGGATCTCGTACGCCGTACGCTCCACCGGGTTCCACTTCCAGCTCGACAAGCGGGTGCCCGGCACCATGGAGCCGCTGGCCCCGGCCCTGAGCGCGCTCGCCGAAGAGCACCGATGGAACGCGAGCAAGCTGGACTTCTACATCATCCACGCGGGCGGCCCGCGCATCCTGGACGACCTGAGCCGCTTCCTCGACGTGCCCCAGGAAGCGTTCCGCTTCAGCCGGGCCACGCTCACCGAGTACGGCAACATCGCCAGTGCGGTGGTCCTGGACGCCTTGGCCCGCATGTTCGACGACGCCTCGGCCCTGGACGGCGACCGTGGCCTGATGGCCGGCTTCGGTCCCGGCATCACCGCCGAGATGGCGCTGGGCACCTGGACGTCGGACCCCGCGCCGGGTGAGTGAGCCCGCTCCACCACCATTACGCGAGGCGGGCGGTAGAGGATTTTCCGCTGTGCGACGCCGCAGGGGAAGAGACGCGAGGAGAAGGTGGGCCCGTGACAGTGAACGACGGCAAGAGGAACCACCACGACCTGGGTTACTCGCCCGTACCTGTCGGCCAGGCAGTCCAAGCGGAGACGACGCTGGAGTCGGTGTGCCGTCAGGTGAGGGAGCTGACCCGTTCCGCGCCGACACAGCCGCGCAGGATCAGACTCCGCCACGGACAGACCACCGTCGAGGTGCAGTGGCCGAACCCTGAACAGCCCCCCGGGCAGGCCCCCGCACCCTCCGCCACGGGTCTCCCGGCCGCAGCCGCGAACCATCCTCCCGGCCAAAAGCAGCGCCAGGAAGAGGAGCTGCGCTACGTGACGGCCGGCAGGGTCGGCACGTTCTACCGCTGCCCCGAGCCGGGCGCGCCGCCCTTCGTCACGGTGGGCGATGTGGTTCGGCTCGGGCAGACGGTGGGCCTGATCGAGGTGATGAAGATGCTGTTCCCGATCGAGGCGGACACCGACGGCCGGATCGTGGAGATCCTCATCTCTGACACGGCATGCGTGGAGTTCAACGAACCCCTCATCACCATCGAGCCGCACCTCTAGGCAAGCTCTCCGACTCGACGGGGCCTTCGTGGCCCACGGCTGCTGCTGCGGTCGGGCCGTGACCGGCATGACGGTGCGTCCGCGGCGGCCGACCGCGCGCCGTGGGCGCCGCTGCGCCCACCACGGCAATAAGCGCTGCGGCGACCTCGCCTGCACCGGTAGTGCGGTCACTGCCCGTAGTGCCGTTTTGAGGGGTTTTCACTCCCGGCACGCCCGCCAGAGCGGTGAGTTTGGCCGGTCCGGATCGGAGCTGAGCACCAGGCGCGCAACGCCGGACTCGCCGAGAAACAGCGAGTGAATCGCATGTGATCTATGCGCGATCGACGCGGGGTTTAGCTATTCTGGTCGACCGGAGGTGAGCGTCGTGCCCGAGGATGACCAACCCCTGTTCAGCGCGGTCGATGCTCTGCTGGAGCAGGTCCCGCAGACACCGCTGCCGGAGCCGGCGGAGCGCAGACGGTTGCGGGAGGCGGCTGGGCTGAGTCAGGAACAGGTCGCGGCCGCTCTGCGGACCCGGCGTGAAGCGGTGGGCAATTGGGAGGCCGGGCGCAGCGAGCCTCGGCCGCCGAAGCGCGCCGCCTACGCCCGGCTGCTGGAGGGCTTGGCCAACCGCTACCCGGCCGGCTCTCCACCCGAGCCTGCGGCGCCGGCGACCACCCCGGCTCCGCCCTCGCCACCGATCCTGGCCGCCGCCGCCCCGAAACCGGCCGATCTGAAACCGGCCGACCTGAATCCGGCTGAGCCCTCTCCGGTGCACGTGCCGGCACCGGCTGCCAAGGCGCCGCCGGCTCCGCGGCGCCCCATGGGCAGGCAAGCCGCACCGAAGGAACAGCCAGCCCCCGACCCCCGCTTCGCCAACGGCCCGCTCGCCGTGCTCGACGGCGACGGATCGGCGTACTGCCTCGGCGGTCTGATCCTGGACTGCCCCGCCAAGGACATCCCCTCGCTGGTCGACTGGACGCTATCCGAGGCGAAGCTGGGCGCCCCGAGGCTGCACCGCAACGGCAAGGACGCCGACCCGCTGGTCGTCCTCACCGCCGCGGCCGCCGAACGGCTCGGCCTCCCGGCCGTATTGGAGGACCGCCGAGGCCTGCGGCTCCCGGAGGACCACAAGGTCGTACGCCAGATCGCCAAGGCGAAGTGGCAGCTCACGCGCCGAGGCTTCGGCCCCTGGGCCAGGGTCTACCGCCCGGCGGCGGGCGGGCAGCGGCAGTGCGTGCAGTTCGCGGTCCTGCCATGGGGCGCGTTCGACACTCGCGCCTGGGGCGGCATCGACCAGCTGCCGCCACCCGAACTGGCCCACCTGCTGGGCGACTACGCGACCCGCGTCATCACCCCGCGCGGCTCCACCGCCGTCTCGGGCCTGGAGCTGATGACCGCGCTGCGCCCCCCGACCAAGGCCGTGAAGGACGAGGCGACGGGCGGTTGGGTGTCCGGCCCGAACCCCGGCGCGCTCACCGAGCCCTTGGACCCGGCGCCGCCCGAGGCCCCGGACGAGCACCCCGTCGTGTCCGCCCTGTACCCGCGCGGGCACCAGCGCACCCCGGACCAGGTCCTCGACGAGGAGGCATACGACTGGATCCGTGACCCGGAACTGCTCACGGACGAGGAGTGCGCGAAGCAGTACGCGGTGGGGGTCGACGTCAACATGGCCTTCGCCGCGGCCGCGAACCGGCTCGCCGTCGGCCTCGGCCCCGCCGAGCACCTCCACGCGCCGGTCTTCGACCCCAAGACCCCCGGCTCGTGGCTGGTCGACCTCTCCCACATCGACATCGACCCACGCCTGCCCAACCCCTTCACCCCACACGGCGGACGCCCCGAGGGCCCGGCCTGGTACGCCACGCCCACCGTCGCCTACGCCGCCGAACTCGGCCACCAGGTCCGCCCGGCGGAGGCCTACATCCGGCAGGACCGCGGCTCGTACCTGGACGCCTGGTACGCCCGACTCCGCGACGCCTACCTGGCCACCATGGAGCGGCTCGGCGTCACGGCGGGTGTGCCGGAGCAGGAGTTCCTGGCGGCGATGGAGCGGCACAAGGCCGTCGACCCGGGCCAGGCCGCCGTACTGTCCGCGATCAAGGCCACGGTCAAGGGCGGCATCGGCAAACTCAGGGAACGGCCCCAGGGCGCCCGGTACCGCCCTGGCGACCGGTGGCCCGCGCTCGAACGCCCGACCTGGCGCCCCGACATCCGCGCCGCCGTCATCTCCACGGCCCGCGTCAACATGCACCGCAAGATGCTCAAACTCGCCGACGGGGCAGGCCTGTTCCCGATCGCGGTCCTCTCCGACTGCGCCGTCTACCTCTCCGACGGCCCCACGCCCCTGGATTTCCTGCCCCGCACTCCCGAAGGCAAGCCCCTCCCGGGCGGCTTCCGCCTGGGGGTGTCCCCGGGGATGGTCAAGCACGAAGGCACCCAACCCCTCGTGTGGGCGGCCCAGTTGCTCGACGAGGGCCACAACCCCGCCCGCCACATCAAGGGCACCGACGCCGCACTCGACGGGGAATAGGGAGTAGTCGATGGGGAAGATCGGCGACGGGTTGGAGAAAGCCGACCAGCAGGCGTTCACCCGCCGACCGCCCAAGTCGACCCAGGCACGCGTCAAGTTCCTGGTCAAACAACTGAAGACGACTCGGGCTGTGGCCGAACTCCTCGGCGTCAGCCAGCGCTCGGTCGAACGCTACGTCACCGGCCAGCGTAAAAGTCCGCCCGCCCCGATCACCGAGCGCATCGACGCCGAGGTACGCCGCCGCTGGCAACCCGTCGTAAGGCAACGCGCCCGCCGCCAGGCCGCCACCGCGACCGGCATCACCGTCGAGACGCGCGCCCAGTTCGGCTACACCGCGGCACCCGGCTCAACCGACGACGCCCGCACCCGCCTGATCACCCAGCACCTGCCCCCCGACTACGCCGCCCGCCTCTTCGACGCCCAGGTCGCGGGCGCCACCGAGCGCCAGCTGGAGGGGATCGTCGCCGAGGGCCTCCAGGAGATCTACTTCAAGGACCGCGGCCGCCGCGCCCAGGGCCTGACCGTCGACTTCACGGGCATCGACTACATCGAACTGGACTACTGACGCCTTCCAACCGGCCCCTGATCCATGCCGGTTGAGGGTGTGCCACTCCGTGGACCCCTCCGCCGATCCGCGAGCCCGCCCCGTAGACTCGGGCGCGCTTTTGCCGGGTACGGGGAGAGGAACGGACCAATGCAGGAACCAGGACCCGCGATACGGCGCGCAGACACCGGCGACGCCCCGATCTACGAACGACTCGTCCGCGAGCTCGGAGACGTACGCGCCGAGGCGCTCGCGGCGATGAGGACGATGCAGGAAGTCGGCCACACCGTCGGCGGCAGCACCGCGTACCCCGCGGAGCGCTGATCTCGCTCCGCGAGTCCGGCCCTCGTCCACACCGGTGACGACCTACGGGGGTGGGCGGGCGCCCGCGCGCCCGCCCACCCCCGTCGTGCCTGGTCACCGACCACCCGTGCCCGTTACTGACCGGGAACGGCGTCCTCGCAGGTCACCCTCGCCGCCGGCCTACTGGCGAGCTGCAGGTGTTCGCAAAGCCGAGCGGCCCGGTCTGCCGCTCGGCTTCGTGAGCGGCAGACCAGGCCGTTGTTATCGGGGGTTATCGGGGCTTCAGATCAGCCCTTGACGGGGGCCCAGAGGGAGAGGGCGTTGATCCAGTTGGGGTCGCCGTTGCCCTGGTAGGACTGGACGCACTGGTAGGTGGTGCCGTTGTGGGTGACGCGGTCACCCTTGGTGTAGGCGGCGCGGGGGTCCCACGTCGGCAGGGTGGGGTCACTCGGGTCACTGGGGTCGCTGGGGTCACCCGGCGTGGTGGAGTCGGCGACTGTGATGTTGTGCTTGGTCGGAGTCGACATCACCTTGTCGATCGTCTGCACCGCGCTGAGCTCCTGGGCGCC
>NZ_LIQY01000330.1 GCF_001418495.1 Streptomyces pathocidini
AGGCGGATGTGGGGGTGGCCTCGGCGGAGGTCGATGCGGAGGCGGAGGCCGCCCGCTCGGGTCAGGACCAGCGCCACCCCGAGCGCCGCCGCGGCCGAGACCGCCCCGCCCGTCAGGAAGCCGACGCGCGCGCCGAACACATCCGTGACCCAGCCGACCAGCGGAGCGCCCAGCGGCGTACCGCCCATGAACACCATCATGAACAGGCTCATCACCCGCCCCCGCATCACGGGATCGGTGGCGAGCTGAAGGCTCGAGTTCGCGGTGACGTTGATCGTCAACCCGCACATGCCAATCGGCACCAGCAGCACCGCGAACACCCAGAACGCGGGCGCCAGGGCGGCCGTGATCTCCAGGACGCCGAAGAGCAGCGCCGCCCCCACCAGCAGCCGCAGCCGCGAGGTACCGCGCCGGGCGGCGAGCAGCGCGCCCACCAGCGACCCGGCCGCCATCAACGTGTTGAGCAGGCCGTACGTGCCCGCGCCCGCGTGGAAGACGTCGTCGGTGAAGGCCGTGAGCCAGATCGGGAAGTTGAAGCCGAAGGTGCCGATGAAGCCGACCAGGACGATCGGCCAGAACAGGTCGGGGCGGGCGGCCACGTAGCGCAGCCCCTCGCGCAACTGCCCCTTGCCGCGCGGCGCGCGCTCGACCTTGTGCAGCTCACCGGTGCGCATCAGCAGCAGCCCGGCGAGCGGCGCGGCGAAGGACAGGCCGTTGAGCAGGAAGGCCCAGCCGCTGCCGACGGCGGTGATCAGCACACCGGCGACGGCCGGGCCGACCAGCCGGGCGGACTGGAAGTTGGCGGAGTTGAGGCTGACCGCGTTGCGCAGGTCGTGCGGCCCGACCATCTCGGCGACGAACGCCTGCCGCGCCGGGTTGTCGACGACGGTCACGACGCCGAGCACGAACGCCATCAGGTACACGTGCCAGACCTGGACATGCCCGCTGAGGGTCAGCGCGGCGAGCACGAGGCCGGTGAGGCCCATCGCGGCCTGGGTGATCAGCAGCAGCTGGCGCTTGGGGAACCGGTCGGCGAGCACTCCGCCGTACAGCCCGAAGAGCAGCATCGGGAGGAACTGGAGCGCGGTCGTGATGCCGACCGCGGTGGAGGAGCCGGTGAGGCTGAGCACCAGCCAGTCCTGGGCGATGCGCTGCATCCAGGTGCCGGTGTTGGACACCACCTGTCCGGTGGCGAAGAGCCGGTAGTTGCGCACCTTCAGGGAGCGGAAGGTGCCCCCGCGGGCCGGGCGGGGCGGGTGTGTCGTGTCGGTGGTCTCGGGCTTCGGTGCGGGTGCGGAGTCTGCTCCGTGTCCCGTACTCAAAGGCGGTTCGCCTCCTTGTCGTTGTCCGGGTCGTTGTCCGGTTCCGGCGTCGCTCCCGGTTCCGTTTCCGGCGGTCGCTCCCCGTTCGGTTCGGACGCCCTTTCCCCGTTCGGTTTCCGGCGTCGCTCCCGCGACCGGGGCCGCGTCCAGAGGTGCGCGAGGTCTACAGGTGCGCGAGTTTCTCCAGCACGGGGGCGGCCTTTTGCAGCACCGCCCACTCCTCATCGTCGAGCTTCCCCGCCAGCTCAGCGAGCCAGGCATTCCGCTTCCGCCGGCTCTCCTCGAGCATCGATTCCGCGCGCTCGGTCTGGGTGACGACCTTCTGCCGCCGGTCCTCCGGGTGGGGCTCCAGCCGGACGAGGCCCTTGGCTTCCAGCATCGCCACGATGCGGGTCATCGAGGGCGGCTGGACGTGCTCCTTGCGGGCCAGTTCGCCGGGTGTCGCGGTGCCGCAGCGGGCGAGGGTGCCCAGCACCGACATCTCGGTGGGGCTGAGCGACTCGTCCACCCGCTGGTGCTTGAGGCGACGGGAGAGGCGCATCACCGCGGACCGCAGTGCGTTCACGGCGGCCACGTCGGCGCCGCTGGTCAGATCCGGCATGTGTTTAGAGTAACTCATTACCCTGACTAAAGACCACCCCCTCGCACGCCAGCCACGGCCCCGCCGATAAACACATAGTCACCCATACGAGTGAGTCGGTGCCGGAAAGTGACCCATCCCCCTTCCGGGGCCGGGACCGTACAGGGTATGGAAACGAGGGGATCAGATGTGCTCAGTCTGCGGATAGACGCGGACCTTCTCGACCGGGTACGACAGCACGCGGCCAAGCGCGGAATGAGCGTCCAGGACTACGTGACCCAGACACTCATCCGCGACGACTTCGACGAGCGCTTCAAGACGGCGGTCGACGAGACGGAGAAGTTCTACGGCGTAACGTGAGCCCGGGCATCGCACACGACTCGGGCGTCACGCACCGCCCCGGCATCACATACCGCCCGGCATCGTGCATCGCCCGGCATCACGTACCGCCCGGGCGTCAGCCGATGCCCAGCGCCTGCTCGATCGGGTCGAGCAGGAAGTAGACCAGGAAGCTGACGCCGACCACGTTCAGCAGCCACGGCACCGTACGGAACCGGCCGGTGGCCACCCGCAGCAGGATGAAGGACAGCACGCCGATGCCGATGCCGTTGGTGATGCTGTAGGTGAACGGCATCGAGATCATCGTCAGGAACGCCGGAGCCGCGACCGTCCAGTCGCTCCAGTCAATCTCCTTGACGTTGGCCGCCATGATCAGGAAGCCGACGACGACCAGGGCCGGGGTGGCCGCCTGCGACGGGACGACCGTCGCGAGCGGGGTGAAGACCAGGGCCAGCAGGAATGCGACACCGGTCACGATGTTCGCAAGCCCCGTCCGCGCGCCCTCGCCGACGCCCGCCGTGGACTCCACGTAGCAGGTGGTCGCGGAGGCCGAACCGAAGCCACCGGCCGCAACTGCCACGCTGTCCACCATCAGCACCCGCCCCATGCCGGGCAGTTGGCCGTCCTCGTCGGTCAGCCCCGCCTCCTCGCCCACGCCGATGATCGTGCCCATCGCGTCGAAGAAGGCGGACAGCAGCACGGTGAAGACGAACAGGCAGCCGGTGAGCACGCCGACCTCGTGGAAGCCGCCGAACAGGCTCACCTCGCCGATCAGCCCGAAGTCCGGGGTGTCCACGATCTTGTCCGGCACGGACGGGACGGTCAGGCCCCAGGCCTGGTCCGGGATCGTGGCGACGGCGTTGACGATGACGGCCAGCACCGTCATGGCCACGATGCTGATCAGGATCGCGCCCTTGGCCTTGCGCAGGATCAGGATGAAGGTGAGCGCGAGGCCGAGCACGAACACCAGCACCGGCCAGCCCTCCAGCCGCCCGCCGGTGCCCATCCCCAGCGGGACGGTGGTGTGGGCGGCGTCCGGGTTGCGGGTCACGAAGCCGGCGTCGACCAGGCCGATCAGCGAGATGAACATGCCGATGCCGATCGCGATCGCCCGCCGCAGCCCGGCCGGGATCACGTCCAGGACGCGCTGCCGCAGACCCGAGGCGACCAGGACCATCAGGATCAGGCCGGCGAGCACCACCATGCCCATCGCGTCCGGCCAGCTCATCTTGGGGGCGAGCTGCAGCGAGACGACGGCGTTGATGCCAAGGCCCGCGGCGAGCGCGATCGGAACATTGCCGATGACGCCCATCAGCAGCGTCGTCAGGCCCGCCAGCAGGGCGGTCGCGGTGACGAGCTGGGCGGTGTCGAGGTGGTGGCCGAACTTGTCGGTGCCCGCGCCGAGGATGATCGGGTTCAGCACGATGATGTAGGCCATCGCGAAGAAGGTGGCGAGGCCGCCGCGGATCTCGCGGGGGACGGTGGACCCCCGCTCGGAGATCCTGAAGAACCGGTCGAGCCCGTTCTGGGGCCGGTGCGGCGGGAACGGGGCGTCGACCTGGGCGTTGGCCGAGGAGGGCATACGGGACCTCAGTAATGCGGGAGTACGAGGCGGCGCCAGGGGGTTGGCCCGCGGCCTGGAACACACGGTGCCGGGCCGGCCAAACGATTCGCCTTGCCCCCTTGTTCCCCTGGGAGATCGCCCCCTGGAGATTGGAACGAACGAACCCGGTCGAACCCGAACCGGGTCAGTATGAATGCACAGGCCAAAGATCGCCATCTCCGCGCGTAGACGAGCTCTGGGCTGGGCCGGTGAGGGCGGGCCGTAAGCTGTGCGCCATGACAAAGTGGACGCCCCGGCACGAGGCCCCCGAGCCCCTTGAGGGGAACGTGGTCGCCACGGTCACCGGCGGGACGGCGCTCTGGTTCGTCCTCTTCCTCGTCCAGCTCCCCTTCTACGGCTGGTTCGCCGACCACGGGCACCTGTGGTGGCTGTGGACCTGCCTGGCCGGGGGCGGGCTGGGCCTCATCGGCGTCTGGTACGTCCGCGCCCGCGATGCCGCCCTGCGGCGAGCGGCAGCCGGAACGGGCGCCACGCCCCGCGACGCCGAGCACCCCGACGACTGAAGCCCGCCGAAACCAACCACGCTTCGGAGCGGAGTGCGGCGCGTCGCCGAGGGGCGGGCCCCCGAGG
>NZ_LIQY01000331.1 GCF_001418495.1 Streptomyces pathocidini
CAGGGTACGGGGCGGCGGATCCCCGGCATCCGCCGCCCCGTACCCTGGACGCATGAGCACAGCTCCGACCCCCGAGCGCCCCGAGCACGCCGATCCGGCCGCCAGGCTGGACTTCGACGACCCCTTCGGCCGGCCGTCCTCGGACGACACCGACCGGGGCTGGGGCGAGCGCCCCGGCGGCGACAGCGCCGCCGACCTGGCGCGCTTCCTCGACGAGAAGCCGCCGCACCACCTCTGAGGCGGCGGCTCCCCACCGGCGCCGACCGTACCCGCGGCCGGCGCGAGCGCGTCGAGCGCTCCCTCGCCTACTGCTTCTGCAGGTTCTGCGCGGGCAGGTGCCCGTTCCGCTGCGCCACCAGCGCGTCGCGGATCTCGGTCAGCAGCTCGACCTCGGTCGGCGCGGCCGGGGTCTCCTCCGCGGGAGCCTCCTTGGCCGCCTGCCGGTCCTTGTAGCGGTTCATCGGCATGACCATGAGGAAGTAGACGACCGCCGCCGTGATCACGAAGGTCAGCGTGGCACTGAGCACGGAGCCCCAGAGGAAGTAGAGCCCCTCGGTGACCTCGCCCGTCTGGCTCTTCACGCACTTGTCGCTGAGGCACAAGGCGTACTGATCGAGATTCTTCGAGCCGAGGGCTCCCACGACCGGATTGATCATGCCCTTGACCACGGCGTTCACGATGTTCGTGAACGCCGCTCCGACGACCACGGCGACCGCGAGATCGACGACGTTCCCCCGCATCAAGAACTGCTTGAAGCCGTTCAAGACGCCCTTGTTCTCCTCGCTCACCCCTGAGCCTCTCTGTGCGTACGCGATGGATGGAACAGACGGTTCCGCAATGTACGGCAGAGTGGCTGAGGGCTGTCCAATCGCGAGCCCCAGGAAGGACGGCAGGGCCCAACACGGCGGCTACGACAGCGAGTCCGGCCGCGACCGTGCGTCGCCGGCGCCGTAAGAATCGCACCGTTCGATAACGCCCTATTCCCGGACGCAACGGCGCGAACTGCGGGACCTCGCGTCGCGGGGGAACGGGCAGAGCGGGAAGGGCGCGGTCGTTAGAGAACTGGGACATGGGAGCGGCACCACCTGTCGCGAAGAGTGTCGGATTCCTCCTGCGCTCCCCACGATGCACCGCTCCGCGAGATCCCGCTGAAGCCTGTGGACAACCCGCGAGTTGTGGACAACTCCGTCACCCACAGGCGTAATCAGGAAGCGCCAACCGCCCCCAACAGCCCCACCAGCCAAGGCGATACGGCGATTACGGCGACACAGCGATTACGGCAGTTCGAACCCCGGGTCCAGCCCGTCCAGCGCCCCGGCGCACAAGCAGCCCCGCCCGTCCGGCGCGGGCAGTCCGGCCACCGCGTCGAACAGCACGGACCGCAGCCGGTCCACGTTCGCGGCGAACACCCGCAGCACTTCCTCGTGCGAGACGCCCTCGCCCGTCTCGGCACCCGCGTCCAGATCCGTGACCAGCGTCAACGACGTGTAGCAGAGCGCCAGTTCACGCGCGAGCACCGCTTCCGGATGCCCCGTCATGCCCACCACCGACCAGCCCTGCGCCGCGTGCCAGCGCGACTCCGCGCGGGTCGAGAAGCGCGGCCCCTCGATCACCACCAGCGTCCCGCCGTCCACCGGCTCCCAGTCGCGCCCGCGCGCCGCCGCCACCGCGGCCTTCCGCCCCGCCGGGCAGTAGGGGTCGGCGAAGGCCAGGTGGAGCACGTTCGGCTCCTGCCCGTCCGGCAGCGGCTCACCGTCGTAGTACGTCTGGGGGCGGGACTTCGTGCGGTCCACCAGCTGGTCCGGTACGAGCAGCGTGCCCGGCCCGTACTCCGGCCGGAGCCCGCCCACCGCGCACGGCCCCAGCACCTGCCGCGCCCCGAGTGACCGCAGCGCCCACAGATTGGCGCGGTAGTTGATGCGGTGCGGCGGGATGTGGTGCTTGCGCCCGTGCCGGGGCAGGAACGCGACCCGGCGGCCCGCGATCTCGCCGAGGAACAGGGAGTCGCTGGGCGGCCCGTACGGAGTCTCGACCGTGACTTCCGTCACGTCATCGAGGAACGAGTAGAAGCCCGAACCCCCGATGACCCCGATCTCCGCCTGCGCGTTCCTCGTCTCGACCATGCGCCCCACTGTAAGTGCCGCCGCGAAAGCGAGGGACCCCGCCGTCTCGATTCCGAGACGGCGGGGTCCGCTGCGCGTACGCGCGCGTGAAGGGGGCGTCAGGCCGCGGTGCTGCCCGACTTTGCCGCCGACGAGGAGGAGCCGGACGACGTCGAGGACGATGAGCCGGAGGAGGACGAGGAGTCCGAGGAGCCGGACGAGCCGCTGGAGCCGCCGTCGCTCTTGGACGCCGGGGAGGACGACTTGGCGGCCGCACCGTTCGAGCCGTTGGAGCTGCTCGAGGACGAGCCGCGGCTGTCCGTGCGGTAGAAGCCGGAGCCCTTGAACACGACGCCGACGGCCGAGAACACCTTGCGCAGGCGCCCCTCGCACGCAGGGCACTCCGTGAGCGCGTCATCGGTGAACTTCTGCACCGCCTCGAGGCCCTCGCCGCAGTCGGTGCACTGGTACTGGTAGGTCGGCACGTGTCTTCCTCCTGGCACTCTCACTCATTGAGTGCTAACGACGGTCAATAGTGCAGCATTCCACGGGATCAGTCCACTGCGACCGGCACACGGTGACCGACTCCACGCTCCCCGGCCGACTCCTCACCGGCCCGCTCCTGGCCGGCCGAGCCCTGAGCTGAGCCTTGAGCCGACTCCGGCGTCGAGCCCTGCGCGGCCCCCCGCGCCGCGACCCGTCCGCCACCCCGCGGCACCAGCCGCCCCCGCAGCGTCACCACGGTCAGCAGCGCCAGCGCCGTACCGGCCAGCGGCACCGCGAACCCGGCGCTCGCGCCGAAGGAGTCCGCGAGCTGCCCGGCGGCGGTCACCGCGGCGGCCTGCCCCAGGGCGACCGATCCGGTCAGCCAGGTGAAGGCCTCGGTACGGGCGGACGGCGGCACCAGCGAGTCGACCAGCGTGTAGCCGGAGATCAGGGCCGGCGCGATGCACAGGCCGGCCAGCAGCCCGAGCGCGCCCAGCAGCAGGGCCGAGTCCACGGCCCACAGCAGCGAGCACACCAGGGCCAGACCCGCGTAGCCGGCCACCAGCCGCTGCCGGGCGGAGACCCGCCAGGCGATGGCGCCGCAGGCCACACCCGCGAGCATGTTGCCCGCGGCGAAGATCCCGTACAGCAGGCCGTTCATACCCGGCTGCCCGATCTCCTGTGTGAAGGCGGCCAATGAGACCTGCATGCTGCCGAAGACCGAGCCGATGCCGAGGAAGACCACGGCCAGGACGCGCACGCCCGGCACCGACAGGGCGGAGACGCGCGGCTCCCGCACGCCCGCGTGGAACCGGTTCACCGGCGGCGCGGTGCGGCGCTGGGCCGCGAACAGCAGACCGCCCGCCAGGGTCAGCACGCCCTCCGCGGCCAGGCCGGCCGCCGGGTGCACGCCGGTGCACAGCGCGGTCGCCAGGACCGGGCCGATGACGAAGGTCAGCTCGTCGGTGACCGACTCGAAGGCGGCCGCGGTGGTCATCAGCGGGCCGTTGTCCAGATTCGCCGCCCAGCGGGCCCGCACCATGGGCCCGACCTGGGGGAGGGAGGCGCCGGTCGGCACGGCGGCGGCGAACAGCGCCCACAGCGGCGCGTGCGCCAGCGCGAGCACCGTCAGCAGGGCCACGGAGGCCGCGTGCAGGACGACGCCGGGCAGCAGCACCGCGCTCTGCCCGAAGCGGTCCGCGAGCTTGCCGCTCTGCGGGGCGAACAGCGCCATGGAGACGCCGGTGACGGCCGCGACGGCGCCCGCGGTGCCGTACGAGCCGGTGGTGTGCTCGATCAGCAGCACGATGCCGATCGTCAGCATCGCGAAGGGCTGCCGGGCGGCGAAGCCCGGGAGCAGGAAGGTCCAGGCGCCGGGGGTGCGCAGCAACTGCCCGTACCCGGGGCGCTTGGGGTTGCGGGGCTGCGGGGCTGTGCTTTCGGTGGTGGTGACCGCGGATGCCACGGCCGAGCCTTTCTGCCGCCTGGTAGCGCACCCGCGTGGGTCGTCACGGGAGTGCGCCGAGAGCTGTCCTCTCGCGCAGGACCGGGGTAGATACCGGGGTCCGCACCGATGCAGGTGGCAGGGGACCGCGGCCGCCGAGCGGTCGCGCCAGCTCCGCTTCAGGCAGAGTTGGTTCGTCTTGTCGTCCTTGATGATACAGGGCTATGGGGCTGTGGTCTGGTGATTTGCATGACCGCAGCCCTTGTTCACCTGCGATTGGCCGGCCCGTTCCCGCCGGTGCCCAGCCAGCCCGCCAGCTTGCCGCCCTCGGCCACGGCCCGCAGCCGCCGCTCCGCCGCGTCCCGCACCGGATCCGTCGCCACCACCAGCAGCTCGTCGCCGTGCCGCAGCACGGTCGTCGGGGCGGGCACGAAGCTCTTCCCGTCCCGTACGACAAGGGTGACCGCGGACCCGGCGGGCAGCCGCAGTTCGCCGACCTCCACGCCGTGCATCCGGGAGCCCTCCGGCACGGAGACCGACAGCAGGTGGCCGCGCAGCCGCTCCAGGGGCGCCGATTCGATGCCGAGGTCCGCCGCCGTCTCGGCGGGCCCGAGCCGCAGCCGCTTGGCGAGCCAGGGGAGGGTCGGTCCCTGCACCAGGGTGTAGACGATCACCAGTAGGAAGACGATGTTGAAGATGTCCCGGCTCGCGTCCACCTCGTAGACCATGGGGATGGTCGCCAGCACGATGGGCACCGCGCCGCGCAGCCCGGCCCACGACAGCAGTACGCGCTCGGGCCAGGGTGTGCGGAACGGCGCCGTGCTGACCAGCACCGAGACCGGCCGCGCCACCATCGTCAGGACCAGGCCGACGACGACCGCGGGCAGGATGTCGTCGCCCAGCTCGTGCGGGGTGACCAGCAGGCCGAGCAGCACGAACATGCCGATCTGTGCGATCCAGCCGACCCCCTCGGCGAAGCCGCGGGTCGCGGGCCAGTGGGGCAGCTTGGCGTTGCCGAGGATCAGTGAGGCGACGTAGACGGCGAGGAAGCCGCTGCCGTGCGCCAGCGCGCCGCCCGCGTACGCGAGGACGGCGATGGCCATGACCGCGATCGGGTACAGGCCGGAGGCGGGCAGCGCCACGTGCCGCAGTCCGTACGCGCCGAGCCAGCCGGTCGCGCAGCCGACGGCCGCGCCGATCGCCAGCTCCAGGATGATCTTGCTGAGCAGCCAGTGCCAGGAGTCGACGGGGCCCGCGGTGGAGAAGGCGACCACCAGGATCACCACGGGGGCGTCGTTGAACCCGGACTCCGCCTCCAGAGCGCCGGTCAGCCGCGGGGGCAGGGGCACCCTCCGCAGGACGGAGAAGACCGCCGCCGCGTCCGTCGAGGACACCACCGCGCCGATGATGAACGCCTGCCGCCACTCCAGACCGACCAGATGGTGCGCCGCCGCCGCGGTGATCCCCACGCTCACCGCGACGCCCACCGTCGACAGCACCGCCGCCAGGGGCAGCGCCGGTTTGATCTCCCGCCACGGGGTGCTGAGGCCGCCCTCGGCCAGGATCACGACCAGCGCGGCATAGCCGATGATCTGGGTCAACCCGGCGTCGTCGAACCGGACTCCGATCCCGTCCTGGCCGATCGCGACGCCGATCCCGAGATAGACGAGCAGGCTCGGCAGCCCGCTGCGAGAGGAGACCCGGACCGCCGCCACCGCGATGAGCAGAACGATCGAGCAGACCAGCAGGAGTTCATTGAGTTGGTGGACAGTCAGCGGCCGGACCCTTTCTCGCGTTGCCGCCCGAAACGTTCCTCCGGACGGCCGGAACTTCATTGCCTTACCTAATATTTTACGGGTTCTTGACGCCTGCCGCGGACGCCCAGCCCAAGGACCGGCACCGGGCGGCCCCTTGGAACGTCCTACTCCACGAGCACTCTCCGACTCCCCGTACGGGGCTGTCACAGGCTGCGCCTATGGTTGCTCCAGCATTCCAGGACCGCCCTGCCCCTCTAAGGACAGCGATGCCCGCCAACAAGACCGGCCCTTCGGGCAAGAAGAAGGGTCGACGTGCCCGCCTCCTCGTGATCGCCGTCGTGCTGCTGCTCGTGGCGGGCTTCGGCTACGGCACGTACTGGAGCGTCAGCACCGTGCGCGCCTCCTTCCCGGAGACCACCGGCTCGCTGAAGCTCAAGGGCCTCTCCGGGCCGGTCCAGGTCAAGCGTGACGGCTACGGCATCCCGCAGATCTACGCCGACACGGACGAGGACCTCTTCCGCGCGCAGGGATTCGTCCAGGCGCAGGACCGGTTCTGGGAGATGGACGTCCGGCGCCACCTCACCGCGGGCCGGCTGTCCGAGATGTTCGGCGAGGGGCAGGTCGAGACCGACGCGTTCCTGCGCACCCTGGGCTGGCGGAAGGTGGCGCAGGAGGAGTACGACACCAAGCTGTCGCCGGCCGCGAAGAAGTACCTCCAGGCGTATTCCGAGGGCGTCAACGCCTACTTGAAGGATCACAAGGACTCGGCCCTGTCCGTCGAGTACGCGGCGCTCGGCCTCACCACCGACTACACCCCGGAGAAGTGGACCCCGGTCGACTCGGTCGCCTGGCTCAAGGCCATGGCGTGGGACCTGCGCGGCAACATGGAGGACGAGATCGACCGTTCCCTCATGTCCAGCCGCCTGACCCCGAAGCAGATCGAGGACCTGTATCCGAAGTACCCCTACGACCGGAACGCGCCGATCGTGCGGAGCGGCTCGGTCGACAGCGCGGCCAAGTCCTTCGACCCGAAGGGCGGGACGGGCTCGACGTCCCCGACCACGCCCGCGACCGGTGCGGCCGCGGGTCTCGACGGGGCCGCGCAGGGCGTCCAGACGCAGCTGGGTTCGCTGTCGAAGACCCTCAAGGACATCCCGGCGCTGCTGGGCCCGAGCGGCAGCGGCATCGGCTCCAACTCCTGGGTGGTGTCCGGCAAGCACACCGCCACCGGCAAGCCGCTGCTCGCCAACGACCCGCACCTGGCGCCCCAGGTGCCCTCCCTCTGGTACCAGATGGGCCTGCACTGCCGGAGCGTGAGCGAGAACTGCCGCTTCGACACCGCCGGCTACACCTTCTCCGGCATGCCGGGCGTCGTCATCGGCCACAACCAGGACATCGCCTGGGGCTTCACCAACCTCGGCGCCGACGTCTCGGACCTCTACCTGGAGAAGGTCACCAGCGACGGCTACCTCCTGGACGGCAAGCGCCGCCCCTTCAAGACCCGCAAGGAGACCATCAAGGTCGCCGACGGCGCCTCGCGCGAGGTCACGGTCCGCTCGACCGGCAACGGCCCGATCGTCTCCGACCGCAACACCGAGCTGGCCAAGGTCGGCAAGGAGGCGCCCGTCGGCGACGCGGCCCCCGACCGCGGCAGCGGCTACGCGGTGTCGCTGCGCTGGACGGCGCTGACCCCTGGCAAGTCCATGGACGCGGTGTTCGAGATGAACGCGGCCACCGACTGGGACGCGTTCCGCAAGGCCGCCCGCGACCTCGCGGTGCCCTCGCAGAACCTCATCTACGCCGACACCGAGGGCAACATCGGCTACCAGGCGCCGGGCCAGATCCCCGTACGCGGCAAGGGCACCGGCGGCCGCCCGGCCGACGGGCGCTACCCGGCGCCGGGCTGGGACTCCCGCTTCCAGTGGAAGGGCTATGTGCCGCAGTCCGCGCTGCCCTGGGAGTACAACCCCTCGCGCGGCTACATCGTGACCGCCAACCAGGCCGTCGTGAACCAGGAGAAGTACCCGTACCTGCTGACCGGCGACTGGGGCTACGGCGCGCGCAGCCAGCGCATCACCGACCTGATCGAGTCGAAGATCAAGGACGGCGGCAAGATCTCGACCGACGACATGCAGGCCCTGCAGATGGACAACGGCAGCGAGATCGCCGAGCTGCTGACCCCCTACCTGCTCAAGATCGGCGTCAAGGACCCGCTCGTCCGTGAGGCGCAGAAGCTCCTGGAGGGCTGGGACTACACCCAGGACGCCGACTCGGCCGCGGCCGCCTACTTCAACGCGGTCTGGCGCCACACCCTCAAGCTGGCCTTCGGCAACAAGCTGCCCAAGGAGCTGCGGGTCGAGGGCCAGTGCCTGAGCGTCCGCCCGGCGGACGACGCCGGCCCCCTGGAGGACCTGGACGGCAACACCCGCCTCGTCAGGGAGTGCGGCGAGCGCGCCCCGGACCAGGCGCAGCCCGACGGCGGCGACCGCTGGTACGAGGTCGTCAGGACGCTCCTGAAGGACCCGGAGAACGACTGGTGGAAGACCTCCGGGACGGTCCGGAACCCGGGCGACCGCAGCCGTGACGAGCTGCTCGCGCACGCCATGGACGACGCCCGCTGGGAGCTGACCTCCAAGCTGGGCAAGGACATCGACACCTGGAGCTGGGGCCGCCTGCACCAGCTGACGCTGAAGAACCAGACCCTGGGCACCGCCGGCCCGGGCGCCATCCAGCACCTCCTCAACCGCGGCCCCTGGAACCTGGGCGGTGGCGAGGCCGCGGTGAACGCCACCGGCTGGAACGCGGCGGGCGGTTACGAGGTCATCTGGGTGCCGTCGATGCGGATGATCGTGAACCTGGGGGACCTGGACAAGTCCCGCTGGATCAACCTCACCGGCGCCTCCGGGCACGCGTACAGCGCCCACTACACCGACCAGACCGAGAAGTGGGTCAAGGGCGAACTGCTGCCCTGGACCTTCACCGAGCGGAAGGTCGAGGCGAACACCGAGGACACGCTGGCCCTGATCCCCTGATCCGGCAGGGCAGTTGGCCCTCCATAGGCGGCGGTCCATAGGCGGCGGTCCGGCTCCACACACGCGTGGAGCCGGACCGCCGCCTTCATGCGACCTGACAGCGGCCCTACAGGGGCGAGGAGAAGCGCCGGACCGAGGAGGGCGTCACCGCCGCCTGCACGGGCCTGTCGTGCTCCTCCGCCGGCACCTCGTCGAGCAGTTCGCCGTCGTAGAGCAGCACCACCAGCGCCGGATCCGAGCCCGCGGCGGCCAGCCGGGCCAGCACCCGGTCGTAGCTCCCGCCGCCCCGGCCCAGGCGCAGGCCCCGCCGGTCCACCGCGAGCCCCGGCAGCAGCACCGCGTCCGCCGCCGTGACGGCCTCCGGGCCGAGCCGCGGTCCGGCCGGCTCCAGCAGCCCGCGCCGCGCGGCCACGAGCCGCTCCGCGCCCTCGTACGCCGCCCAGTCCAGGTCGTTGTCCGCCAGCAGCACCGGCAGCAGCACCCGTACGCCCCGCTCGCGCAGTGCGTCCAGCAGTGCGCGCGTGCCCGGCTCGCGGCCCACCGAGACGTACGCGGCGACCGTGCGGGCCCCGGTCAGCTCGGGCAGTTCCAGGGCGCGCCCCGCGAGTTCGGCCGCTGTTTCCGACACGTCATCCGCCGTCAACCCGGCCCTTACCGACAGGAGGGTTTTGCGCAACTCGGCCTTCGTAGCGTGGCTTCGATTCACGGTGGGTACAAACCTTCCTTATGAGAGCGCATTTATCAGGGCCGCATCTTTCCCTCATAGGCACCCGTTATGGTTCTCCGCATGACTGAAGCGCGCCCCCGGATCAGCAAGGCTGTCATTCCCGCCGCAGGCCTTGGCACCCGCTTTCTCCCCGCCACGAAGGCCACGCCCAAGGAAATGCTCCCGGTGGTGGACAAACCCGCGATCCAGTACGTGGTGGAGGAGGCGGTGGCCGCCGACCTCTCCGACGTCCTCATGATCACGGGCCGCAACAAGCGGCCCCTGGAGGACCACTTCGACCGAAACTACGAGCTGGAAGAGGCCCTGACCCGCAAGGGCGACGAGTCCCGCCTCGCGCGCGTGCAGGAGTCCAGCGACCTGGCGACCATGCACTACGTCCGCCAGGGCGACCCGCGGGGCCTCGGCCACGCCGTGCTGTGCGCCGAGCCGCACGTCGGTGACCAGCCCTTCGCCGTACTGCTCGGCGACGACCTCATCGACCCGCGCGACCCGCTGCTCACCCGCATGATCGAGGTGCAGGAGCGCTTCGGCGGCAGCGTGGTCGCGCTCATGGAGGTGGACCCGAGCCAGATCCACCTCTACGGCTGCGCCGCCATAGAGGCCACCGGGGACGACGGCGTCGTCCGCGTCACCGACCTCGTCGAGAAGCCGGCCGTCGCCGACGCCCCCTCCTCGTACGCTGTGATCGGCCGCTACGTCCTCGACCCGGCCGTCTTCGACGTCCTCCGCAAGACCGAGCCGGGCCGCGGCGGGGAGATCCAGCTGACCGACGCGCTGCGCGAACTGGCCCAGAACGGCGGCTCGGACGGGCCGGTGCACGGCGTCGTCTTCCAGGGCCGCCGCTATGACACCGGGGACCGCGGCGACTACCTGCGTGCCATTGTCAGACTCGCGTGCGAACGTGAGGACCTGGGGCCGGACTTCCGGGCCTGGCTTCGCAGTTACGTCACCGAGGAGATGGACCACCTTGAGCGAGACCGCTGACGCGGACGCCACACGGAACGCGCGGGAATCGGCCGAGGAAGCCGCCGGCGAGCCCGGCGCGGCCCGCGACGAGGGGCCCCCGCCCCAGGACGGGGGCCGCGTCTGGAGCGTGGCGGACCACCTGGACGACATCGTCCGCCACGTCCGCCCGATCGAACCCATCGAGCTGCAACTCCTCGACGCCCAGGGCTGTGTGCTCGTCGAGGACGTCACGGTCCCGACCGCCCTGCCGCCCTTCGACAACAGCTCCATGGACGGCTACGCGATCCGCACCGCCGACGTCTCCGGGGCCTGCGAGGAGTACCCGGCGGTCCTGACCGTCATCGGCGACGTCGCCG
>NZ_LIQY01000332.1 GCF_001418495.1 Streptomyces pathocidini
CCCCTGCACGGTGCCCGGGTTCTCGTACGGCGGCGTGCGTCTCTCGTACCGGCCCGCCCGTGCGCGATGCCTGGCTATGTGCGGCGCACGCCCCGCCCGCGAGTTCCTCAGACCCGGCCAGGCGGAACCGCCATGTCCGCGCGGTCTGCCCGGGCGGACGACGTCCGCTCCCGCACCCGACAATGGACCCGTGGACGAGAACGACGACGGGGCGGTTCCCCTCAGCAGGGGCGTGGACTCGGGGACCGCCAAGCTGATGCCCGACATCGACCGGCCGCGGGCCTGGCTGCTGACCGTGGACGGGGCGCCCCAGTCCTACGTCGACCTGGACGATCCGGCGCACCTGGAGTTCGAGTACGCGCGCCGGCTCGGCCACGTCCTGGACACCGCCGCGGAGCCGGGGCGCCCGCTGGACGTGGTGCACCTGGGCGGGGGCGCGCTGACCCTGCCGCGGTACGTGGCCACGACGCGCCCCGGCTCGCGTCAGACGGTGGTCGAGTTCGACGGCCGCCTCCTGGAACTCGTCGCCGAAGCCCTGCCGTTGCCGCCGGGCTCAGGTATCACGACGTACGCCGCCGACGCCCGTGCCTGGCTCGAAACCGCCCCTCCGGCCTCCGTGGACGTCCTCGTCGCCGACGTCTTCGGCGGCTCACGCGTGCCCGCGCACCTCACCACCATCGAGTACGCACGGGCCGCCGCCCGCGTGCTGCGCCCCGGCGGTGTGTACGCGGCGAACCTCGCCGACAGCGCGCCCTTCGCGTTCCTGCGCTCCCAACTCGCCAACCTGGCCGAGGTGTTCGAGCACCTGCTGCTCATCGCCGAGCCCGGGGTGCTGCGCGGCCGCCGGTTCGGGAACACGGTCCTGGCCGCCTCCGCCGCGGAACTCCCCGCCGCCGCGCTGGCCCGCAGGGCCGCGGCCGACGCCTTCCCGGCCCGCGTCCAGCACGGCCCGGAGCTGGCCCGCCTCTACGCCGGGGCGTCCCCGGTGCCCGACACGGCGGCGGCCCCGTCCCCGGAACCGCCGGAGGGCTCCTTCAGCATCGGCTGACCGAGGGCGGGGCCGTGGGCTGCGCGCCGAGGGCTGCTCGGCGGGCTGAGCCGCGGGGTGACCGGTGGGTTGAGTCGAGGACTGGGCTGCGGGCTCACCCGCGGGCTGAGCTGCGGGGGCGACCGGCGAGCTCACTGGCGGGCTGAGCTGCGGGCTCACCGACTGACCCGCGGGCTGAGCTGCGGGGTGACCAGCGGGCTCACCAGCGGCTAGCCGGCGGGCTGAGTCGAGGACTGAGCCGTCGGCTGAGCCTCGGGACGGCCCCCGAAGCCTGGTCGCCCGCTCTCCGGCCGGCGTCGCAGCCCGCGCACGTCCGGGACCGTCAGGACCGCCGCCGTCAGCAGGGCGATCACGGCCGAGCAGCCCCACAACGCCTCCGCGCGTCCGAAGGTGTCCGCGACCGGGCCCGCGAGGGCCGTGGCAAGGGGGACCATGGCGATCGAGCCGAACCAGTCGTAGGACGCCACGCGCGAGAGCTTGTCCTCGGGGATCTCCTGGTGCAGCGCCATCATCCACGTCACCGCGAAGACCTCCAGGCCGACGCCGCAGACGAACATCACCGCCGTCAGGCCCCCGGCGGGCAGCGGCACCGCGAGCGCAGCCGACGGCAGCGCGAGCGGGAAGACGCACAGCGTCCCCGTCAGCAGGATGCGGCTCGGCTTCCAGCGCGTCATCAGCAGCGCCCCGCAGACCGTGCCCGCACCGAACGCGGCGAGCGCGATGCCCCACGGCCGGGCGCCGCCGAGGAACTCGTCGGCGACCAGCGGCCCGTACACCGCCTCGGCCGCCGCCACCACCCCGTTGACCACCGCGAACTGGGCCACCACGCCCCACAGCCACGGCCGCCCGGCGACCTCCCGCCAGCCCACCCGCAGATCGTGCAGCACCCCGCCGCCCCGCTCCCGTACGGGGACGTGGCTGACGTCGAGGAAGGCGCGCAGCGCGGCGGCGCCCGCGAAGGCCACCGCGTCGACGGCCAGCACCCAGCCGGGCCCGACCGAGGCGACGAGCGCGCCGCCGAGCGCGGCGCCGCCGATGTTCGCGCCGTTCATGCCCATGCGGAAGAACGCGAACGCCCGGCCCGCCTGCTCGCCCGAGACGCTGGAGAGGACCATGCCCTCGGCCGCGGGTGCGAAGAAGGCCTGCCCGGTGCCGCCGAGGGCGGCCAGCAGCGCCATCTGCCACAGCCGGGCCTCGCCCGAGAGCACGAGGACGGCGAAGGCGCCCTGTGAGAGGCAGTTGAGGACGTTCGCGGCGACCATCACGCGGTGGCGCGGCAGCCGGTCCGCGACCGCCCCGCCGATCAGCAGGAAGAGGACGAGCGGGACCGTACGGGCCGCCGCGACCAGCCCGACGTCCGTACCGTCGCCGCCCGCCTCCAGCACCGCGAACGCCGAGGCGATCAGCGCTCCGGAGCTGCCGAGGCCGGTGACCACCGTGGCGGCGGTCAGCAGGGTGTAGTTGCGGCTCGCCCATTC
>NZ_LIQY01000333.1 GCF_001418495.1 Streptomyces pathocidini
GCCATCGCCTCGGCCGTCGGCCCGTCCGCCGCTGACTCCGCGTTCGCCTCGAACTCCTCGTACGCGAAGGCGCCGGTGGGCCACAGCTCCGGCAGGACGACCAGATCGGATCCGGACTGCGCTCGTACGAGTTCGGCCACCCGAACGCGGCGGTCCGCGACCGACTCGTGGGGGTTCACGTCGATCTGGAGCAAAGAGGCGCGCACAGTACCACCACTCTCGGGATCCGGCGTTCGATTCGGCCCGCCGACAGGCCTACGATGCATTCGCATAAGCCACAACCGCCCGTCAAGCACTGTCGAAAGCACTGCCGGGGTGCCCGCGCGCAGCGTAACTTAACTGCCAGAGCCGACGCTCGTGCACCCAGACCGCGAATCGAACCGGATCGAACCGCCCGAGGGGTCCCGTGACCGTCCATCCCAGCCTCCAGCACTGCATCGACGCCTGGACGCAATCCATCGAGGCCATATCCGAGTTGGTGACACCACTCGTGGAGGGCGAGTGGAGCTACCGCACCGACTGCCCCGGGTGGTCGGTGCGCGACGTGGTCTCGCACGTCATCGGCGTCGAGTGCGAGATGCTCGGCGACCCGCGCCCCATCCACACCCTCCCGCGCGACCTCTACCACGTGAAGGACGACCTCTCCCGCCACATCGAGGTCCAGGTCGACGTGCGGCGCTGCCACACCGCGCCGGAGATGACCTCCGAGCTGGAGTACACGGTCATCCGCCGCTCCCGTCAGCTGCGGAACGAGACGCGCGCCCCGGAGACGGTGCTGCGCGGCCCGCTCGGCCAGGACGTGACCCTCGAAACCGCCCTGCGGATGCGGGTGTTCGACGTCTGGGCACACGAGCAGGACCTGCGCCGCGCCCTGGACAAGCCGGGCAACCTGGACTCCGCCGCCGCGGTCATCGCCCGCGACTGGCTGGTGGCGGCCCTGCCGAAGGTGGTCGCCAAGAAGGCGGGCGCGCCCGCCCATTCGGCCGTCGTCTTCGACGTGCACGGCCCGCTGGAGTTCATGCGCACGGTGCGCGTGGACGCCGACGGCAGGGGCACGGTCAACAGCAGCCCGTCCCTGGGCCCGGCCGCGACCCTCATCCTCGACTGGGAGGCCTACGCCCTCCTGGCCTGCGGCCGCGTCAGGCCGGAGGCCCTGGCGGACCGCGTGAAGGTCGAAGGCGACCAGGACCTGGCCCAGGCCATCCTCCAGTCCTTCGCCATCACGCCGTAGCGCGGCCGTCCACAGGCTGTGGGCATGCGGTCCGCCGGCCCACAGCGTGGCGAACGCCGACCCGGCTCAGGCCGGGACGTGCACCGTCTCCACGCGGCTGGCCACCACCCGTTCGCGCTCCCGCCGGTGGGCCCGGCCCTTGAGGCGGAGGATCTGGGTGATGCCCAGGGCCTGGAGGACGAAGACGGAGGCGAAGGCGATCCGGTAGTTCTCGCCGGTGGCGTCGAGGAGGACGCCGACGGCGAGCAGCGTGGTCATCGAGGCGGTGAAACCACCCATGTTGACGATCCCGGACGCCGTGCCGAGCCGCTCCGGCGGATTCGCCGGCCGCGCGAAGTCGAACCCGATCATCGACGCCGGCCCGCACGCCCCCAGCACCGCACACAGCAGCACCAGCAGCCACATCGGCGCATGCTCCCCCGGCCACACCAGCGCCGCCCCCCACACGAGCGCGGTCGCCCCGACCGTACCCAGCGCCAGCGGCGTACGGGCCCGATGGTGCCGGGCGATGACCTGCCCGTAGACCAGACCCACCGCCATGTTGGCCAGCACCACCAGCGTCAGCAGCTCACCGGCGGTCGCCCGCGGCAGCCCCTGCGCCTCGACCAGGAACGGCATCCCCCACAGCAGCAGGAACACCATCGCCGGGAACTGGGTCGTGAAGTGCACCCACATCCCCAGCCGCGTGCCCGGCTCGCGCCAGGCGGCGCCGATCTGGCGGCGTACGAACGACGGCCCGCGGTGGTGCGAAGGCCGCGGCTGCGGCTCGTACCCCTCGGGGTGGTCCTTGAGGAACAGCAGGACCAGCGCCAGAACGACCGCCCCGCCCACCGCACTTCCCGCGAACGTCGGCGTCCAGCCCAGCCCGTGCAGCAGCCGGGCCAGGACGATCGTGGAGATCAGGTTGCCCGCCATCCCGAACAGCGCCGCGACCTGCGCGATCAGCGGCCCGCGCCGCGCGGGGAACCAGCGCGAGCCCAGCCGCAGCACGCTGATGAAGGTCATCGCGTCCCCGCAGCCGAGCAGCGCGCGGGAGGCGAGGGCGGCACCGTACGAGTGGGAGAGCGCGAAGCCGAGCTGCCCGGCGGTGAAGAGGACGGCGCCGAGCGCCAGCACCTTCTTCGTACCGAGCCGGTCGACCAGCAGGCCGACGGGGATCTGCATGCCCGCGTAGACGAGCAGTTGGAGGATGGAGAAGGTCGACAGGGCCGAAGCGTTGATGGAGAACCGGTCGACGGCGTCGAGGCCGGCGACACCGAGGCTGGTGCGGTAGGTGATGGCGACGAAGTAGACGGCGACGCCGATGCCCCACACGGCGGCGGCCCGGCGCCCGCCGGGCGGATCCCCGGGCAGGCCTGAGGCGGATGAGCTCATCGCTCATCCCCCCGAACCAGCACCCGCACCCGACTCACATGCTGGTGCACGGCCGTCACGGCGGCGTCCGCGTCGCCCGAGCGCAGGGCTTCGAGGATCTCGGCGTGCTCGCAGATGTTCTTGGCGACGCGGTCGGGGTGCGCGTGCATCACGGCGACACCCATCCGCAGCTGGCGGTCGCGTAGTTGGTCGTAGAGCCGGTCCAGGATCTGGTTGCCGGCACTGCGCACGATCTCGGCGTGGAAGCAGCGGTCGCTCGCGGCGACCGCCGCGAGATCGCCCGCGTCGGCGAACCGCCGCTGCTCCTCCAGCAGTTCCTCCAGCCGCGCGATCAGCCGCGGCCCGGCGGGCGCGGCCTTGCGCGCCGCGTGCTCCTCGACCAGCAGCCGCGTCTCGACGACGTCCCCGATCTCCTGCGCGGAGACGGGCAGCACGAGCGCGCCCTTCTTCGGGTAGAGCTTGATCAGCCCCTCGACCTCGAGCCGCAGCAGCGCCTCCCGCACGGGCGTACGCGACACCCCCACGGCCTCCCCGAGATCCCCCTCGGTGAGCAGCGTCCCCCCTTCGTAACGCCGCTCGAGCACGGCCTGCTTGACGTACGCGTACACGCGCTCGGCGGCAGGCGGCTGCCGAGTCTTGTCCTTGGCGGAGGAGGGCGTCGCGACAGACGCCGAGGGCGCGGCGGAGGAGAGCATGCGCACATCTTAGATACAACAGGTATGCGCCAGGTATACACGTCCGGGATGTGGAATACGGAAGGCGGCCCCGCCGACCTATGCGCCGAACTCCCCCCGCACGAGGCCGTCCCGAAACGCGGCCCACGCCGACGGCCGAAACCGGAGCGTCGGCCCCTCCGGGTCCTTCGAATCGCGCACGGCGACCGTGCCGGGGATGTTTGTCGCGACCTCGACGCATTCCTGGCCCGCGTTGCCGCCGCTGAAGCTGGATTTGCGGAAGTCGAACTCGGCCATGGGTCTAAATCTCCTTGCGGATACCGTCGATCAGCCTCGCGGAGCTGCGCTGCGCGAGCCCAAGCCGCGTGATGCGATCGAAGATCGCGCTGTGATGTGCCGCGTCGCTCTCACTTTCGAGCCAGATCGTAGTTGAGGTCGTGTCCATGTGCACCACCTCCATCGCGCCGGGCTCCGCAAACGAGACGACCGTAAAGGCACTGGTCATTCCGGGATGAGCGCCCGCGAGGAAGGGCACCACCTGAAGCCTGACGTTGGGCTGGCGCGCCGCTTCCAGGAGGTGTTCCAACTGGCCGCGCATGACCTCCCGGCCACCGATCAGCTGCCGGAGCGCGCCCTCGTGGAGAACGGCCCACAATTGGAGAGGTCGGTCACCACTCAGCCGCACCTGCCGAGCCATCCTCGACTCCACGAAGGGCTCGATCTCGTCCGGGTCCTCCCAGGAACCGTTGCCGACGGCCAGGGCCCGGGCGTAGTCGGAGGTCTGCAAGAGGCCGGGCACGATGGCCAGTTGCCAGGTGCGGACGCTGGTCGCGATGTCCTCCAAAGCCACGTACTCGGCCATGGCCCGCAACTCGGGGTACTGGTTCCACCAGCCCTTCGCCTTCCGGCGCTCGCGATCCGCCTGCGCCAGGAGCAGGAGCCCGCCGACGGTGTCGGCGTCGTCTACGCCGTAGAGGTCGCACAGCGCGCGAATGTCGGGGTCGCGCATCGGCACCCAACCACGTTCCATCTTCACGACTTTCGTCGCGGTCGCGCTCAGAACCTTGGCGGCTTCGAGCTGCGTCTTGCCCGCCGCATCGCGCAGGGCGAGCAGCTGGCCACCCAACTTGCGCCCGAGCACCGTTGATTGGCGATTGCCTTGCGCTGTCCGACTCACCGGCACAGTGTCACACCTTCCGCATGGAGCGGTCACTCGATGGGGAATATCTTCCCCGAATAACTTGATCCCGGCCACGCACGCCCCTACCGTCGGTACTCAACCGCTCGCACGGCGGCGTCAGTTGGCGGAAGTGCACCGCCGTGCCATGCCCCTGCCGGGGCGGACGGCGGCAGAGCCACCGCCCCACACCCCACCGCACCCGCAGATCACGGAGGCGTGAATTCATGGTCGTATCCCAACCGTCCCGCGCGGGCGAACCCGCTGTCCTGCGGGAGGACGCGCTCGACTACACCCCCAATCCGCGCAGCGTCTCGCTCGCCCGGCGCCGCGCGGCGCGGCTCGTGCGGGAGTGGGGGCACCCGGATCTCGTCGACGGGGCGGCGCTGCTCGTCAGCGAGTTGGCGACGAACGCGCTGCTGCACGGCTGTCTGCGGGACCGCCTGTTCCGCGTACGGATCGCCCTCACGCCCACGGCCGTACGCATCGAGGTGAGCGACCCGCGCGGCGAACGTCTCCCCCTCACGCGGCGGCCCGCCGACGACGAGTCCTTCGGCCGCGGCCTCCTCCTGGTCGACCAGCTCGCCGACCGCTGGGGGACCTCGTCCCGCAGCCCCGGGCCGGGCAAAACGGTGTGGGCCGAACTGGGCACCGGCCAACCGCCACGACGCCCCACCACCATGTCGCTCATCCACCACCCCCCTCAGATTTCTAACACCCAAAACCCCCCATACC
>NZ_LIQY01000334.1 GCF_001418495.1 Streptomyces pathocidini
GCGCGCGAGCTGCACGACGTACTCGCGCACAGCATCTCCGTCATCAACGTCCAGGCGGGAGTCGGGCTCGCGCTCCTCGACCGGGATCCCGAGCAGGCCCGCACAGCGCTGACCACCATCAAGGCGGCCAGCAAGGAGGCGCTCGGCGAGGTCCGGCAGGTGCTCGACACCCTCCGGGCGCCCGGCGCCGCACCCCGCGCGCCCGCCCCAGGCCTCGACCGGCTGCCCGAACTCACCGAACAGGCCTCGGCCGCCGGCCTGACCGTGGAGGTGGCGGTCGAGGGCGCACGGGCTCCCCTCCCGCCGGGCGCCGACCTGGCCGCCTTCCGGATCGTCCAGGAGGCCCTGACCAACGTCGTACGCCACTCCGGCTCGCGCACTGCCCGCGTGCTGCTGCACTACGCGCCACGGGAGTTGGAGATCAGGGTCGACGACGACGGGCCGGCGGCCGCGGAGGGCGGTGAGACCGGCGGCGGCAGAGGCCTGGTCGGTATGTGCGAGCGGGCCGCCGCGCTGGGCGGCACGGTCGAGGCCGGGCCGCGCCCCGACGGCGGCTTCCGGGTGCTGGCCCGCATCCCGATGGCCGGACGGACCCAGGCCGGATCCGAGTCGGCCGTACAGGCACAGGAGAAACCCTCGACCGGACCGGGGCAGGAGAGACCGGAGAAGGAGTCCCCGTGATCCGTGTGGTGCTCGCCGACGACCAGCTTCTCGTACGGGCCGGGTTCCGCGCGCTGCTCGACGCCCAGCCCGACATCGAGGTCAGTGGGGAGGCGGCGGACGGCGAACAGGCGCTGACCCTCGTGCGTGAACTGCGCCCGGACGTCGTGCTGATGGACATCCGGATGCCGCGCCTGGACGGCCTGGAGGCAACCCGGGGCATCACCGGCGACCCCGAACTGGAGAAGGTGAGGGTGGTCATGCTGACCACCTTCGAGCTGGACGAGTACGTCTTCGAGGCCATCCGCTCCGGCGCCTCCGGCTTCCTGGTCAAGGACACCGAGCCGGACGAACTACTGCGCGCCGTACGGGCCGTGGTCGGCGGCGACGCCCTGCTCTCCCCGAGTGTCACGCGGCGCCTGATCGCGGAGTTCGCGGCCCGCTCCAAGGCCCCGGCGGCCGCCGCGGGGCTTGAGGAGCTGACCGAGCGGGAGCGGGAGGTGATGGCGCTGGTCGGCATCGGGCTGTCCAACGAGGAGATCGCCCGCCGTCTGGTCGTCAGCCCGCTGACCGCGAAGACGCACGTGAGCCGGGCCATGGTGAAGCTGGGCGCCCGCGACCGGGCCCAACTGGTCGTGCTGGCCTACGAGTCGGGCCTGGTCCGCCCGGGCTGGCTCGGCTGACGACCGCGCAACCGCGGCGCGGTGGGCAGGAAGGAACGGCAGACCAGGTCCTCCGCCGCCGAGCGCAGTGCGTCACCAGCAGTCCCTGTCCCTCCCCGAGCCGGCCCGACGGCTCGGCGCTGTCCAGGACCGGCTCGCCGGCTTACGCGCGCATCCCGCCGGCCCGCCGGGTCGCGTACGCGATGAGCGCCGCGACGGCCGAGAGCAGCGCGACCGTGGTGAGCGCGGTGGGCAGCGAGAACCAGTCGGCCAGGAAGCCGATGGCGGGCGGGCCGAGCAGCATCCCGCCGTAGCCGAGCGTGGAGGCCGCGGCCACCCCGCTCGGGCCCGCCAGCGCCCCGGCGCGGCCGATGGCGATGGGGAAGATGTTGGCCAGGCCGAGGCCTGTCAGGGCGAAGCCGACGAGTGCCAGCCACACGTTCGGCGCCAGTGCGCCGAACAGCATCCCGGCGGCGGCCGTCGCGCCGCCCGTGACCAGCGCGCGCGTCTGGCCGAGGCGTTCGAGCAGCGCGGTACCCGACAGTCGGCCGATGGTCATCATCAGCGCGAAGAACGAGTAGCCCGCCGCGGCGAGCCCGGGGCCCGTGTCCAGGTCCTGCTGGAGATGGAGCGCGCCCCAGTCGGCGAGCGCGCCCTCGCCGTACGCGGTGCACAGGGCGATCAGGCCGAAGACCCCGACCAGCCACCGCGTACGCCCCGCGAGCCGTCCGCGCGGGGCACGCTCCGCCCGGCCCGGCTGCCCGGCAGCCGGACCGCCCGGCGCTTTGTGGGACAGGAGGGTCCGGCCCGCGGTCGCGGCGACGACCAGGCCGACGACCGTGAGCAGCAGCAGGTGACGGGTGGGGGAGAGGATGCCTGCGACGAGGCCGCCGAGGCCCGCGCCGAGCATGCCGCCCAGGCTGAAGGCCGCGTGGAAACTCGGCATGACCGGGCGCCGCAGGGCGGTGACGATGTCGACGGCCGCGCTGTTCATGGCCACGTTGAGCGCGCCGTACGCCGAGCCGAACACCAGCAGTACGAGGCCGAGCGCGAGCGCGGAGCCGGTCAGCGGCGGCAGCGCGATGCTCAGCGAGAGCAGCAGGGCGGTGGCGACGGTGACGGGGTGGTTGCCGAAGCGGTGGCAGAGCCGGCTGGTGACGGCCATGGTCGCCACCGCGCCCGCCGACACGCCCAGCAGCGCGAGCCCCAGATCGCCCGCTGAGGAGCCGGTCTGCTCCTTGATCGCGGGAATGCGGACGACCCAGCCGGCGAAAAGGAAGCCGTCCAGGGCGAAGAACGTGGTCACAGCGGTACGGAGGCTCCGCAGGGCGGGGTCCGCGAGTTCGTCGCGCCGCGCCCGGGGGATGGCCGTCCGTATTTTGTTCAGGCTCGGCACAAAGCCAGAATAGAGGCGTGACCCAGACTCGGACAACACGGTTGGAGAGAGGCCGGAGCGCCCTCGGCCCCGCGCTGGAACTCGTGCACACCGGACGGGCCCCCACCCGCGCCGTACTGACCGCCGAACTCGGCGTCACCCGGGCGACCGCGGGCGTGGTCGCCGCGGAACTGGAGACCCTCGGGCTGATCCGGGTCGACTCCCGGCCGACCGCCGCCGCGGGCGCGCAGGGACGCCCCTCCCACCGGCTCGCGATCGACCCCGACGGGCCCGTCGCGCTCGCCGCGCAGGTCCACGCCGACGGCTTCCGGGCCGCGCTCGTGGGCCTCGGCGGCCGGACCGTCGCCACCGCGCCCGGAGCCATGAGCGTGCCGGCCGACCCCGTACACGTCCTGACCGCCGTCGTCGAGGCCGGAGCCGAACTGCTGCGCCGGACCGGGCGCCGGTGCCTGGGCGCGGGGCTCGCCGTCCCGTCCGCGGTCGCAGAGCCCGAGGGCGCGGCGCTCAACCCGCTCCACGTGGCCTGGCCCGCGGGCGCGCCCGTACGCGAGATCTTCGCCGAGCGCGTACGGGAGGCGGGCGTTCTGGGCCCCGCGGGTACCCCCGTCACGGCCTTCACCGGCAACGACATCAACCTCGCCGCCCTCGCCGAACACCGGCACGGCGCCGGGCGCGGCTCGCGCGACCTGCTGTGCGTGGCCACCGGGCACCGCGGCGTGGGCGGCGCGCTCGTCCTCGACGGGCGGCTGCACAGCGGCAGTTCGGGCCTCGCGCTCGAAGTCGGTCATCTGACCGTGAACCCCGAGGGACGCCCCTGCTACTGCGGCAGCCGCGGCTGCCTGGACGTCGAGGCCGACCCGCTCGCCTTCCTCACCGCCGCCGGCCGCGACGCGGGCCCCGAGGTCTCCCTGCTCCGGCAGGCGGCCGACCTTCTCCGTACGGAGTACGGAGACCCGGCCGTACGGGCCGCCACCGGGCAGCTCATCGACCGCTTGGGCCTGGGCCTCGCGGGCCTGGTCAACATCCTCAACCCCGACCGCATCATCCTCGGCGGCCTCCACCGCGAACTCCTGGCCGCCGACCCGGACCGCCTCCGCGCGGTCGTGGCCGACCGCAGCCTCTGGGGTCGGAGCGGCGGCGTCCCCATCCTCCCCTGCACCCTCGACCACAACAGCCTGGTGGGCGCCGCGGAGCTCGCCTGGCAGCCGGTCCTGGACGACCCGTTGGGGGCGTTGGCCGGCCAACGGGAGAAGCGTGCCTGAGGTTCGACGGCGAAGACCCCGCCCTCCGCCGGACCCCACCGGCCTGCGGCCGTGACCCAGAGGAGGGCCGAGCACAGGAACGCGGTCCCGGCGAACCCGAGCGGCCGCCCCAGAGCGTCCGCCCGCGCACTCGCGAGCACCGCGCCGGCGGCGGCCAGGGCCAGCCGGATGGCGGCGGCGTCAGAGCTGAGCGCTTCTCCGCCTGTCGCGCGCGACGACCACCAGGAGCGGGAACGCGGCGACCAGCGCGAGGACGAAGGCGCCCTCCCGCACGTACTGGAAGTTCATCGGCACGGTGGCGGTGAGGACCGCGTGGGCGCGGACGAGCGCGAACGCAGCGACGGGAATCGCCCACCGGTAGTCGCCGGTACTCGCGGTCGCGTACCAGGCAGCGGCCAACGCGCCGACTTCGCAAATGAGTTGGGCGAACTGTGACCACTGGTCGTGAGGGCCGATCCGCAGCCCGCCGACCACGGTCAGAGCCAGGGCGACCGGAACGAGCCATCCGTAGGAGCGGCGGCGCAGCCGGTTCGGGCGGGTGGCCGCCAGCACACCGCAGGCGAAGAGCAGGGTCACCGGCAGCATGAGGTCACTGGCGGGGATCGGGGTGCCCAACCCGTAGTAGCCCAACCCCACCATGCCCTCGTCACCGAAGAACGTCGAACTGCCGAACGTGGCACTGGCCCAGACCATCGCGGCCGAGGCCGGCAGCGCGATCCACAGCTTGCCGCGCAACAGCGCGACCAGGGCCACCAGCGGCAGCAGACCGTAGGGCAGCATGCGCGTGATCGTGCCGGGCCCCTGCGCCCAGGAGAACCATCCGTGGGCGTGGAAGGCGATGGCGTCGTTGCCAGGATCGACGCGCAGCGCCCAGTCCCATACGTCCTGCAGGTACGGCACCAGCGCGAGCGCGGCGAGGACGAGAGCGGCCAGGTGGATGCCGTCCAGCCACCACGGACGGGCCGTGTCCTTCGAGGCCGCGCGCGCATGGGCCCGAAGCGCGCCGCGCAGCAGGGCGGCGGTCTCGCGCGGGGGCGGCCAGGCGCGGCCGGGGTGGGCCTCGGCGAGGCAGCCCAGCAGCTCGTCCCCGTACCGGTCGCGGTGGGCCTTGGGGTAGGCGATCAGCAGCAGACGGTTCATGCCGGGACCGTCCCGGGGAAGCTGGTGCGGCCGATGACGTGGGCGGAGGCCTGCTGCATGCGCAGTGCCTCCTGCTCCAGCCGGGCGGTGCCGTCTTCGGTGAGGCGGTAGTAGCGGCGCGCACGCCCGTCCACGATCTCCTCGTGGTCGGCCACCACCAGCCCGGTCTGCTCCATGCGCTCCAGCGCCCCGTACAGGGTGGCGACGGCGAGCTTCAGCCGGCCGTCGGTGGCGCGCTCGGTGGCCTTGACGATGCCGTAGCCATGCAGCGGGCCGTCCATCAGGGCGGCGAGGATGAAGTACTGCGACTCGGTCAGAGTTGGTCTAACTCTCTTCATTCCTGACATGCCGGGAAGAATATATCGACACTCGAAATATAGGAAATCCGTGCTTGGGTGCCTCGTACTCCCGGGGGAGCAGCCCATGCGCCGCCCCGTGTACGACGACTTCGGGGCGGCGCATGGGCTGC
>NZ_LIQY01000335.1 GCF_001418495.1 Streptomyces pathocidini
GCGGCAGAGCAGCAGCAGCGCGATGTCGTCCTCGCGGCGGTCGGCCAGCGGGCCGGTGGTGTGGTGCGAGGAGGGGCCGTGGACGGCGCCGACGAGCGCGTCGGCCAGCGACTCCAGTGTCTGGCCCGAGTGCTCCTCGAAGACCGAGCGCAGCCGCCGCCAGCCGGTCTCCAGGTCGTGGCCGCCGGTCTCGATCAGCCCGTCGGTGCAGACCATCATCAACTCGCCCGGTTCGAGGGCGATCCGGGTCGTCGGGTAGTCCGTGTCGGGGTCGATGCCCAGCGGCAGGCCGCCCGCGGTGGGGCGGACGAGCATCGTGCCGTCGACCATCCGCGTGGCGATGTCGGGGTGCCCGGCGCGGGCGATGTCGAGGGTGCCGGTCCGCGGATCGACCTCGATGTACAGGCAGGTGGCGAAGCGCGGGTCGGCGGCGGTGCTGCCGTCCGGTGACTGGTCGACGATCCCGGCGAGGAACCGGGAGGCGCGGGAGAGTACGGCGTCGGGGTGGTGGCCCTCGGCGGCGTACGCGCGCAGGGCGATCCGCAGCTGGCCCATCAGGCCCGCGGCCCGCACGTCGTGGCCCTGGACGTCCCCGATGACCAGGGCTATCCGGCCCGACGGCAGCGGGATCATGTCGTACCAGTCGCCGCCGACCTGGAGTCCGCCGCCGGTCGGCACGTAGCGCGCGGCCACCGACATGCCGGGGATGTCGGGCTGCACGGTCGGCATCATCGCGCGCTGGATGCCGGTGGTCAGCTCGCGCTCGGACTCGTGGACGCTGGCGCGGGAGAGGGCCTGGGCCAGCATGCGGGCGACGGTGGTGAGCACCGAGCGCTCGTCGGGCGTGAAGGCGACCGGGTAGCCGAAGGCCGCCATCCAGGCGCCCATGGTGCGGCCGGAGACGATCAGCGGCAGGAAGGCCCAGGACTGGCGCTTGAAGCGCTGGGCCAGCGGCCAGAGGGAGGGGAACCGCTTCTGGTACTCCTCGGGGCTGGGCAGGTAGACCGCGCGCCCGGTCCGTACGACCTCGGCGGCCGGGTAGTCGGTGTCCAGCGCCATGTTGAGGAACGGGCCCTCATCGCCGTCCTCGTAGCCGTGGTAGCCGACCACCCGCAGCCGGTCGCCCTCGACGCCGAAGACGGCCAGGCCGTCGGGCGAGAAGCCGGGCATCGACAGGGTCGCGGCCACCCGCAGCACCTCGGCGGTGGAGCGGGCCTCGGCCAGTGCCCGGCCGGCGTCCAGCAGGAAGGCCTCGCGGGAGCGGCGCCAGTCGCCGGTGACGCCGGAGTGGGCCGCGGCCGCGGTGCCGGGCTGCGGTTCGGGGACCTCCTGAAGGGTGCCGACCAGCTCGAAGCCCTCGGGGTGCTCGTACGGGCGGGAGCGGAGGCGGACGATCCGCTCCACCTTCCCGTCGTCGCCCACGATCCGCACCCGGGCCTCGGCGAGGGTGCCCTCGGCGAGGGCCAGGGTGACGATGCCGGTGATCTCCACCCAGTCCACCGGGTGGAAGCGGGAGCGCACGGCGGAGGCGGGCAGCTGGGCCGGCTCGGCAGCCAGGCCGAGCAGGCGGGCCGCCTCGGCGTCCAGGGAGACCTCGTCCGCTGCGTCGTCCCAGCGCCAGAGGCCGGTCGCGATGGTGGACAAGACATCCTCGGTGCGCATATTGCACCACTGTATGTGGACTTATTTCGCTTTGACGAGCGAAGGCGGCAGGGGCCCGGGAAGGCGCAGGTCCGGAGCCGGGTGAACGGCGGGGAATCGCGGAGGACCGGCCGGAGGTGTGCCGGTACCCTTGCACAAGCCCTCGCTGTGTGCTTTCCGGCCTTCCGGCGGCCACGCAAGGGGCCCACGACCAAGGCCAGACCCGACCAGACGACTTGGATGAACGATGCATCGGTACCGGTCCCACACCTGCGGCGAGCTCCGTGCCACTGACGTCGACACCGACGTACGGCTGAGCGGCTGGCTGCACAACAGGCGGAACCTGGGCGGCATCCTCTTCATCGATCTCCGGGACCACTACGGGCTGATCCAGCTCGTAGTACGCCCCGACAGCCCGGCCAACGAGCAGCTGGGCCACATCACCAAGGAGACCGTCGTACGGGTCGACGGCAAGGTCGTGGCCCGCGGCGCGGAGAACGTCAACCCCGAGCTGCCGACCGGTGACATCGAGGTCGAGGTCTCCGCGGTCGAGGTGCTCGGCGCGGCCGACCCGCTGCCCTTCACCGTCTTCCCCGAGGACGGCGTCAACGAGGAGCGGCGCCTGGAGTACCGCTTCCTGGACCTGCGCCGCGAGCGCATGCACCGCAACATCATGCTGCGCTCGGCCGTGATCTCCGCGATCCGGCACAAGATGACCTCGCTCGGCTTCAACGAGATGGCCACCCCGATCCTTTCCGCGACCTCCCCCGAGGGCGCGCGCGACTTCCTGGTGCCGTCCCGGCTGCACGCCGGCAGGTTCTACGCGCTGCCGCAGGCGCCGCAGCAGTTCAAGCAGCTGCTGATGATCGCGGGCTTCGACCGCTACTTCCAGATCGCGCCCTGCTTCCGCGACGAGGACGCCCGCGCCGACCGCTCGCCCGGCGAGTTCTACCAGCTCGACGTCGAGATGAGCTTCGTCGAGCAGGAGGACGTCTTCCAGGTCATCGAGAAGGTCATGACCGAGCTCTTCGAGGAGTTCGGCAACGGCCGCCACGTGACCTCCCCGTTCCCGCGGATCCCGTTCCGCGAGGCGATGCTCAAGTACGGCTCGGACAAGCCGGACCTGCGGGCCCGCCTCGAACTGGTCGACGTGTCGCACGTCTTCGCCGACAGCGGCTTCAAGGCCTTCGCGGGCAAGCACGTCCGCGCGCTGCCAGTGCACGACACCGCCGACCAGCCGCGCAAGTTCTTCGACGGGATGGGCGAGTTCGCGGTCCAGCAGGGCGCACAGGGCCTGGCGTGGATCAGGATCGGCGAGGGCAACAAGCTCACCGGACCGATCGCCAAGTTCCTCACCGAAGAGGACACCGAGAAGCTGGTCGCCGAGGTCGACGGCAAGCCCGGCACGGCCGTGTTCTTCGGCGCGGGCGAGTTCGACGAGGTCTCGAAGATCATGGGTGCGGTCCGGGTCGAAGCCGCCCGCCGCGCCGGGCAGTTCGAGGACAACGTCTTCCGCTTCTGCTGGATCGTCGACTTCCCGATGTTCGAGCGGAACGAGGACACCGGCCAGATCGAGTTCTCGCACAACCCGTTCTCCATGCCGCAGGGCGGCCTGGAGGCGCTGCGCACCAAGGACCCCCTCGACATCCTGGCCTGGCAGTACGACATCGTGTGCAACGGCACCGAGCTGTCCTCGGGCGCGATCCGGAACCACGAGCCGGAGGTCATGTACGAGGCCTTCCGGATCGCCGGCTACGCGAAGGAGGACGTGGAGCGGGAGTTCGGCGGCATGCTCCGCGCCTTCCACTTCGGCGCGCCCCCGCACGGCGGCATCGCCCCCGGCGTGGACCGCATCGTGATGCTGCTGGCCGACGAGCCCAACATCCGCGAGACGATCGCCTTCCCGCTCAACGGCAACGCGCAGGACCTGCTGATGGGCGCGCCCAGCGAGATCGAGGAGGCACGGCTGAAGGAGCTGCACCTGTCGGTCTACAAGGGCCCGGCCAAGCCCACGCCGTACAAGCCGACGAAGTAACGCGGTGACGCGAAGGCCCCCTGAACCTCCGGAGGTTCAGGGGGCCTTCGCCATTGGCAGGGCTCTACGCGGTGCTGCGCGGGGTCACTCTCCCTGGCCGCCGAAGCGGGTGCGGTAGGTCTCCAGGTCCTCTTCGGTGAGCTTGGCGAAGAGGACCGGGGGGACGGTGAACGCGGTGCCGGCCGGGACTGAGTCCAGGGCCTTCGCCTCGTCGGCCGTCACCCAGCTGCGGGCGTCCTCCGCCAGCGCGAACGCCGAGCGCATGGCCTTCGCCGTCGCCGGGACGAACGGCTCGGACACCACCGCGTAGAGGTGGATCAGGTTCATCGCCGTGCGGAGCGTCAGCGCGGCGGCCTCCTGGTCGGTCTTGATCTCCAGCCAGGGGGCCTTCTCCTCCAGATACGCGTTGCCCGCGCTCCACAGGGCGCGCAGCGAGGCGGCCGCCTTGCGGAACTGGAGGGACTCCATGTGGCCTTCGTACTCGCCGAGCAGGCGGGCGATCTCCTCGCCGAGGCGCGCCTCGGCCTCGCCGGGCGCGCTGCCCTCGGGAACGTGGTCGCCGAAGCGCTTGCGGGAGAAGGACAGGACGCGGTTGACGAAGTTGCCGAGGGTGTCCGCGAGGTCCTTGTTGACCACCGAGGAGAACAACTCCCAGGTGAAGGAGGTGTCGTCGGACTCGGGCGCGTTCGCCATCAGGAAGTAGCGCCAGTAGTCGGCGGGCAGGGTCTCCAGCGCGGCGTCGGTGAAGATGCCGCGCTTCTGGGAGGTGGAGAACTTGCCGCCGTAGTAGTTCAGCCAGTTGAAGGCCTTGACGTAGTCGACCTTCTTCCACGGCTCGCGGGTGCCGAGCAGCATGGCCGGGAACATGACCGTGTGGAACGGGACGTTGTCCTTGGCCATGAACTCGGTGTAGCGGACGTCGTCCGCCTCGTACCACCACGACTTCCAGTCGCGGTTCTGCGGGTCTGTGTCTCGCGCAGCGTCCGCCCACTCCTTCGTCGCGCCGATGTACTCGATCGGGGCGTCGAACCACACGTAGAAGACCTTGCCCTCGGCCGCCAGCTCCGGCCAGGTGTCGGCCGGAACCGGGACGCCCCACTCCAGGTCGCGGGTGATGGCGCGGTCGTTGAGGCCCTCGGTCAGCCACTTGTGGGCGATCGAGGAGGCCAGCGTGGGCCACTCCTGGCTGCCGTTGCCCGCCAGCCAGGCCTCGACCTCGGGCTGGAGCTTGGACTGGAGCAGGAACAGGTGCTTGGTCTCGCGGACTTCGAGGTCGCTGCTGCCGCTGACGGCCGAGCGCGCGTCGATCAGGTCCGTCGGGTCCAGTACGCGGGTGCAGTTCTCGCACTGGTCGCCGCGCGCCTTGTCGTAGCCGCAGTGCGGGCACGTGCCGACGATGTAGCGGTCCGGGAGGAAGCGGTCGTCCGTGACCGAGAAGACCTGGCGGATCGAGCGCTCCTCGATGAAGCCGTTCTCCTTGAGGCTGCGGGCGATCCGCTGGGTGATCTCCACGTTCTCGGCGGAGGAGCTGCGGCCGAAGTAGTCGAAGGCCAGCTCGAAGCCGTCGTAGATCGCCTTCTGCGCGTCGTGCTGCTCGGCGCAGAACGCGCCGACCGGCAGACCGGCTTCCTTGGCGGCCAGCTCGGCGGGGGTGCCGTGCTCGTCGGTGGCGCAGATGTAGAGGACCTCGTGGCCGGTCTGGCGCAGATAGCGGGCGTAGACGTCGGCCGGGAGCATGGACCCCACCATGTTGCCCAGGTGCTTGATCCCGTTGATGTACGGAAGGGCGCTGGTGATGAGGTGTCGAGCCATTGCCGGCTGCTCCCAAGTCGTTACGCGGGGTGAGGTTTCGCTCTACAGGCTGTCAATAGGGTACTTGACAGCGAAGGGCCGCCCGCGCGGGTTTCCCGTGGGAACGCGCGGACGGCCCGAGGCGCTGTTACGACCGGGGCTCAGGCCACGATGCCGGCCTCGGGGCGGGGCTCAGGCCACGATGCCGGCCTCGCGGGCGGCGGCGAGCCAGCGCGGGAACTCCGCGGTGAGGCCCTCGTACAGCTCGTCGTCGGACAGCTCCAGCGGGTCAGTGCCGGCCGGGAAGAAGCCCGCGTTGTCCACGGCGCGCTTCTCCGGGACGGCCAGTTCACCCAGCCTGCGGAGGAAGTCGAAGCCCTTCGCCTCGGGGTCGCCGAAGCCGATGAACTGCCAGAAGATCGGCAGCTTCGCGGCCTCGCACAGCGCCTTCTCGGCGGCGGGGCGGGAGGTGGGGGCGCCGTCGGTCTGGAAGAGGACGAGCGCGGGGGCGTGGGCACCGTCGGCGCGGGACTTCTCGTAGTGCTCGACCACGGCTTCGACGGCGCGGTGGTAGTTGGTGCGGCCCATGTGGCCGAGGTCCGCGTGCAGGGCCTCGACGCGGCCCTCGTACGCGCCGAGGGTGAGGTCGGCGGTGCCGTCGATGTCGGTGGAGAAGAAGACGACGGGCACGGTGGCGGCGTCGTCCAGGTTCGCGGACAGTGCGAGGGCCTGCTCCGCGAGGTGCTGGACGGTGCCGTCCTTGTAGTAGCGCCGCATGGACCCGGACCGGTCGAGCACGAGATACACGCCAACGCGCTCCCCACCGAGCCCACGCCGCCGAAGGGCGGCCCCAGCCGCCTTGTGCAAACCGACCAGCCCCGCGGGGACGCCTGCGGCGGGCTCGGTTGTCTCAGCTTCGGCAGGCGACGGCTCGGCCGGGGTTCGCTCCGGCTGGGACGGGATCGCGGGCGTGCTCGCCGTGGCGGGCTCCGCCGTGGCGGGCTCCGCCGTGCCCTGCTCGACCGGCTCCCGCTCGGCGGCGTCGCGCTCGGCTGCCGACGCCTGCGGCGGAACCGTGGTGGCCGGGTGCTCCGCGGTGGCCTTGGCCTGGGCCGGGACGGCGAGTTCGGGGCAGGAGTCCCCGTCCGACGGCTCCGCCTCGGCGGTGTCGTCCTTCGCCTCCGGCGCGGCGGCCTCGGAGGTCGCCTGCGCCGGGACGGCGGGCGCCGCGGGCGGGACCTCAGCGGTGTCACCTACGGCGGGCGGCTCCGCGGCGGAAGTCTCCCCGGCCAGCGTCTCCGCGGCGGGGGGCTCGGCCATGGGGGTCTCGGCCGTGGGCGTACGGTCATCGCGGGCGGAATCCGCCGCGGTCGTACGGTCGTTGCGGGTGTGGTCGGCGTTCTTGTCGGTGCCCGTCTCGGGGTTCGGCTCGGCGCTGCCGGAGTCCTCGGCGTGCGGCGGTGTGCCCGGGCGTTGCTCCGACTCCTGGGCCGCGTCCAGCTGTTCGGCCTTCGAGTGCCCCTGGCCCGCCGAAGACGAGGCGCGCCGCGCCTCGTCGAAGGGCGCGAGGAGGGAGTCGGACTCGGCGTCAGCAGCGAGCGGCTCGGCGGACGCGGCGTGATCCGTAGGTCCTGTGTCCGCTGCAGGCGCGGCGGTTGTTGCGGTGCCTGGGGTGTCCGGGCCCGCCGTGGGCGTCCTCGCTTCTGGGACCGTCGGTTCGGGGCGGTCCGCGCGGGACCGGCCGAATACATTCCGCAGCAGACTCCGAATACCCATGGGAGCAATCCTTCACATGTATCGGTGCGATGAATGTCCGAGGTGCGGGAAACGTCCCTGACCGGCACGGACCACGGACACGTAAGGTTACTGAGCGAGGTCCAGGCGGGCGTGGGCGGCCTCGGCGAAGACCCGGGCGAGTCGCGCGCCGTCCGCGTTGCCCGGCGCGAACAGCCCCCGCGCGTCGGCCCGTACGACCAGCCCGCGGTGGGCGTCGAGCAGCGGGGAGACGCCGCCGCTCAGCGCGTCCCACCACGCGTCGAGGTTCCGCCCGAACCACTCCGGCAGTCCGCACGGCCCGGCCACCGCGTCCCAGAAGTCGTCCCGCGTCGCCAGGTTCCGGCCGCGCAAGTCGACCACCAGCTCGCCGCCCGCCGTGTCGCCGGCGGCGTCGCGGTCCCTGCCTTTCGCTGCGCCTTCCCGGTCCCTACCGTCCGCTTCGCCTTCCCGACCCCTACCTTCCGCTTCGTTTTTCGAGCCGCCATTCGACTCGCCGTTCGACTCGTCTTTCGAGGGCGCCATGCCGCCGGATGCTAGTCCTTCCCCAAGCGGGGCGAGGGGAGGTCGCGGCGCCTGTCGATGTCCGGGGCAGGCGGGCCGACCCCAGTCGACGCCAAATCATCTACGCCACACAGGCGTTCGGGATTCACCCCCTGTTCACCTGGAGTCCGCCGGGGCGCGGATCTCCACCCATAGCGTCACCGGCGGAGACATTCCGACATCTTGTCGGCGCAGGGTGCGCCGGTGGAGAGCCAGTACGGAGGGGAACAAGTGCGCAGAATGCTGCCACTGATCAGCTCGCACCCGGGCGGTCGTTCCGCGTTGACCTGCCGCTACCGCTGCGGCGACGCGTGCTTTCACGAGGTACCGAACACCAGCGACAACGCGTACGTCGGCGACGTCGTAGCCGGCGCGCTGTCCCGCCGCAACGTGCTGCGGGCCAGCGCGGTGGTGACCGTGGCCGCCGCGACCGGCGCCACGGCCGCCGGCCAGGGCGCGCCCCAGGCGCAGGCCGCCGAAGCGACGGCGGCGGCCGCCCGCCACGGCAACGGCCCGGCCACCGGCAATGCCGCCCGCGGTCTGCGCTTCACCGCCGTGGCCCCCAACACCACCGACGCCGTCACGGTCCCCGAGGGCTACGCCCAGAACGTCGTGATCAAGTGGGGCGACCCGATCCTCCGCGGCGCCCCCGCCTTCGACGCGGACCGGCAGTCCGCCAAGGCGCAGGCCGGCCAGTTCGGCTACAACAACGACTTCCTCAGCCTGCTCCCGCTGCCCGGCGAGCCGGGCCGCCAGCTGCTCGTGGCCAACCACGAGTACACCGACGAGGTGCTGATGTTCGCCGGGTACGACCCGGCCAACCCCACCCGCGAGCAGGTCGAGATCGCCTGGGCCGCGCACGGCCTGTCCGTCGTCGCGGTGCAGGGCGAATGGAAGAGCGGCAAGCTCACCGCCGTGAGCCGCCACCACCTCAACCGCCGCCTCACCGCGACCTCCGAGTTCCGGCTGACCGGCCCGGCCGCGGGCAGCGAGCTGCTGCGCACCTCGGCCGACCGGACCGGCACGAAGGTGCTGGGCACGCTCAACAACTGCGCGGGCGGCACCACGCCGTGGGGCACGACCCTGCACGGCGAGGAGAACTTCAACCAGTACTTCGCCAACGGCGGTTCGGTCACCGAGCCGGTGGCCGCGGCCCGCCTCAAGCGGTACGGCATCGCGGGCGCGGCGTCCGAGCGCAAGTGGGAGCGGTTCGACCAGCGCTTCGACGTGGCCCGGGAGCCCAACGAGGTCAACCGCTTCGGCTGGGTCGTCGAGCTCGACCCGTACGACCCTCACTCCACGCCGCGCAAGCGGACCGCGCTCGGCCGGTTCAAGCACGAGGCCGCGCAGCCCCGGCTGACCGCCGACGGCCGCCCGGTCGTCTACATGGGCGACGACGAGAAGTTCGACTACTTCTACAAGTTCGTCTCCTCTAAGCGGATGATGCGCGGCACCTCCCGCGCCGCCCGCGAGCACAACCTGACGCTGCTGGACGAGGGCACGCTCTACGTCGCCAAGCTGACCGGCGACAGCCCGGCCGCCGAGATCGACGGCAGCGGAAAGCTCCCGTCGGACGGCGAGTTCGACGGCGGCGGCGAGTGGATCCCGCTGGCCAGCTCCGGCCCGGGCGGCCGCAAGAAGTCGTTCGTCGAGGGCATGACGGCCGACGAGGTGTACGTCTTCACGCGGCAGGCCGCCGACAAGGTGGGCGCCACGAAGATGGACCGCCCCGAGGACGTCGAGCCGAGCCCGCGCACGGGCCGCGTCTACATCGCGCTGACGAACAACTCCGACCGCGGCAAGGAGGGGAAGGCGGCGGCCGACGAGGCCAACCCGCGCAACCTCAACAAGCACGGCCAGGTGCTGGAGTTGGCGGAGTACGGCAACAACCCGCTCTCCACCCGCTTCGCCTGGCGGCTGTTCCTGGTCTGCGGCGACCCGGAGGACCCGGCCACATACTTCTCCGGCTTCCCCAAGGAGCAGGTCAGCCCGATCTCCTGCCCGGACAACGTGGCGTTCGACCCGCACGGCAACCTGTGGATCTCCACGGACGGCAACGCGCTCGGCTCGCACGACGGCCTCTTCGGCGTGGCCACCTCCGGTGAACGGCGCGGTGAGGTCAAGCAGTTCCTGACCATGCCGTCCGGGGCCGAGACCTGCGGGCCGATCATCCAGGACCGGCGCGTGCTGGTGTCCGTGCAGCACCCGGGCGAGAAGGACGGGGCCAGCGTCGAGAAGCCGGCGTCGATCTGGCCCGACGGGCCGGGCAGGATGGTCCGCCCGGCGGTCGTGAGCGTGTGGCGCAAGGACGGCGGAAACGTCGGGGTGTAGTCGGGCAGTCCTCTGACCGGTCTCTCCCGGCCGGTCAGTCGGCTTCTGCCTGTCAGGTCGGTCCTACTGTCAGTCGGCCTCTGCCTCCGATGCCTCGGAGAGGCGCTGCTCGCCCCACCACCACCGGGTCGGTGGCCCCCCGGGCCACCGACCCG
>NZ_LIQY01000336.1 GCF_001418495.1 Streptomyces pathocidini
GTGACGGCCGCCGCCGTACGGGACTTCCAGCTCCGGTACGCCACCGCGTACCGCCTCGCCCGCACCGGCACCGTGGACACCGCGACCTGGGGCGCGCTGCGCACCCTCACCCGCCCGCCCTCGCAGGCAGTGCTCCACCCGCCCACGAGCAGGCCGCTCGCCCAGCCGGATCCGCGCTGCCGGTCAGGGCGCGTGCTGTGCGTCAGCAAGCGCAGCTCCACGCTCGCGTGGATGGTGGACGGGCGGGTGGTCTCGGCGATGGACGTGCGGTTCGGCGCGCAGTACACGCCCACCCGCGAGGGCACCTTCCACGTCTACTTCAAGAGCCGCCACCACTTCTCGACGCTCTACCGCACGCCCATGCCGTACGCACTGTTCTTCAGCGGCGGCCAAGCGGTGCACTACTCGGCGGACTTCGCGGCCCGCGGCTACGGCGGCGCCTCGCACGGCTGCGTCAACGTGCGGGACGCGGGGAAGATCGCCGCGCTCTTCGCGCAGGTACGGGTGGGCGACAAGGTCGTCGTCTACTGGTGACGCGCCAAGGGGTGCTGTACGAAACCGGGACCGTCGCCGGAGCGGCCGAAGTGGCTGGAAAGGACCGGTCGCGGCCTGGTCCGGAGCGTGGTGAAAGGGGCGCGAGCGGGGCCGGGGGAACGTGCCCCGCCCGCGCCGGTTGCGCGGAGCCGTAGGTACGGGGGGAACCCCGGCTCACGCGCCAGCCGATGACCAGTCGGCTATTAGCTACTGCGCCGGGCGGCTGAAAAGTGTCACACCCACGCGTCAGCGCTGTTCGAAACCGGGCGAGCGCTGGCCGGAGCGGCCCTGGGGGCGGGAGCGGTCGGAGCCGCCCTGCTGGGGGCCGGCGCCCTGGGAGGGCTTGCCAGCCTGGGAGGGCTTGGAGTTCTTGGAACCCTGAGCCTTCTGGGGCCCCTTGGAACCCTGGGAGCCCTGGGCGTTCTTTGAACCCCCGGCGTTCTCGGAGCCCTGGGACGCCTTCGGAGCCTTCGCGCCGGGCCCCTTCGGGCCGGCTCCCTGGGCGCCGGACCGGTCTCCGTACGGGTACCGGCCGCCGTCGGCCTTCATCCCGCCATCGTTGTCACCGTCGCTGCCGCCATCGCCGTCGCCGTAACCGCCACCGCTACCGCTACCGCCGCTGCCGCCGTAGCCGCCATAGCCGTCGTAGTGGCCGTCGCCATAGCCGTAGCCACCGTCGCCGTCGTCCCGGCCGTCGCGGTCACCGCCGTAGCCGCCGCCGTAGCCCGCGCTCCCCCGGCGGTCGTCGTCGAGTACGCGGTCGCAGTAGCGGTTGGCCTCCCGGGCCCCGCCCGCGGCCTGCTCCCACTGCCGCTTGGTCGCCGGGTCGAGCCGGCCCTCCTCGTACGCGCGGCACATCGCGACGGCGTTCCGCGGCGAGTAGCCGCCACGGTGGCCGAACATCGAGCCCCAGTCGCCCTTCGGGATTCCGTACCGGCCGGACGCGTGCGCGTCGCCCTCAGGAGTGGGCGAACCGCCGCGCGGTCGCTCGCTTCCGTCCTCCCCGGATGGCGAGGGCGAGGGCCCGCCAGACTCCCAAGTGAGCGACGGTTCGGAGGAGTTGGGGTTGCCGCTCGCCGAGGCGGACACGCTCCGCACCGGCCCGGGCTCGTCCTGCCCGGCGCCGAACGGCGCCGGCAGCACACCCGCGGTGCCGGCGATCGCGGCCCCGCCCAGCATGCAGCCGGCGAGCCCGGCCGTGAGCCCCGCGCGCAGCGAACGGCCCATGCGCGCGTGCCACTCGGAACCGCCGAGCCGTATGACCTGCTGCCTGTTCCCGGAGGCGCCGCGCGGGCTCTCGCCCAGGGCCGCGGCGGCGCGTTCGGCGTCCGGCGCGGGCATCGGTACAGGGCCCGAGGCGTCCCCGCGCGTAGACCCGGCGCCTGTCGCGGCGCCCATGGCCATGGCCTCCCGGAACGCGGCCGTCGCGGCGGCCTCGCCCGGAAGCTCGCCCTCCGCCGGCAGCGGACCCGGCGCCACCGGGCGCACGGGAGCGGTGGCCGACGCCGTGGCCGCGGGCAGCGGCGAGCCGCCGCAGGGCCTCGGGACCAGACCGCGTCCGGCCTCGGCCAGGGCACTGGCCAGCCGCTCGGCCTCGGCC
>NZ_LIQY01000337.1 GCF_001418495.1 Streptomyces pathocidini
GGCCGCGCGGGCCAGTTCCAGGTCCAGGGACTCGCGGCGGATGCGCTGATCCGTGTAGAGCAGTGCGATGACGTTCGCGTTGAGGGGGAGCGTGGCAGTCGAGGCGATCACCGAGGCGATGCCCGTCACGATGAGCGAAGGCCAGAGTCGGTCGCCGAGCCCAAAATTGATCACGGTTGCCGGAACTGCGATGGCCGCCGCCAAGAGAAAGGCGAGCAGGCTCGTGAGGAGCTGAATGCCGAATATCCGCCACCAGGAACCGCGTACGAGTTTCGCCGAGCGGCGTAGGGAGGCCAGCGCGCTCTGCTTTTCGAGCACCAGCGCCGGAATGGCGAGGCTGAAGCGGGTCCAGAGCCAGACGATCGCGACCAGGGCGATAAGCGTGCCGAGGGCGATCAGGGCGGTGCCCCCTTCCCTGTTCCCCGTCCCGGCCAGGATGGCGCCGGGACCGACCCCCACGGCGAGGACCGCCGCGATGAGGAGGAAGAGGAGGAAGAACAGGGCGAGGAGCTGCGACAGCCGGGGGGCGGTTGCGCGCCAGGTCTCGGTGATCGACGTGGGGCGGCCGAGGATGGCCTTGCTGATCACCGTCGTCAGCAGAGCGGTGGCGAGGAAGGCCGCCAGCAGGCCGATCAGCCCGGTCACGGCTCCGCCGACCATGCCGTCCCTGGCGACGTCCACGACCTCGGAGAACGTGGGGCTGGTGTCGTTCTCCAGCGCCTTGATGCTCTCCGTGTCGGTGAACCAGAGACCCGTGGCGACCACGTTGATCGCCTCGCTGATGGCGGCGATGCCGATGGAGATGGGCAGGACCGTGCGCCAGTGCACGCGGATCGTGGCGATGGCACCGTCCAGGATCTCGCCCAGGGCGATGGGGCGCAGCGGGATGACGCCCGGTTTCGCCGCTGCCGGGGTTTGGGTCCAGCCCGCGTGCCAGCCGTTCTGGCCTCCCCAGCCTCCTCCAGGTCCTCCGTAGCCGCCTGCCGGGCCGTACCAGCCGCTCTGGCCGCCCTGCGGGCCCCAGCCCGGGGTGTTGCCCGGGTCCGGCGGCGGGGAGGCGGGAGCAGGGGTGTTCCGTCCCTGGTCGTCGGATGGAGAGGATCCGGGCGAAGCCCAGCCCGGAGAGTCGTTCATCGTCGCTCCTTCACGGTGCCGTCCGCGGTGTCGGCTGGCTCTGGGGCAGGGGAACGCCCCCTGGGAACGCGCAGCTACGGCCGGTTGGCTGACATCGTCCCATGGGGCCATTGCGTCCGGACCTGGCCATCGGGCATTTCCAGGCCTTCTAATCGGCCGGTCCGGCGGGGCAGACTGGCCCAATGGTTGATCAGGACGCGGTACGTCCGGTGGCCGCTGGGCCGCCCGCTGTTCCCTCGCTCCGCTGGGACGAGCCACCGGAGGGGCCCGTGCTGGTGCTCCTCGATCAGACCCGGCTGCCGGGCGAGGAGGTGGAGCTGGTCTGCACCGATGTGCCCGCGCTGGTGCAGGCGATCCGTACGCTCGCGGTGCGCGGGGCGCCGCTGCTGGGCATCGCGGGGGCGTACGGGCTGGCGCTGGCCGCCGCGCGCGGCTTCGACGTCGAGGAGGCGGCCGAGCTGCTGGCGCACGCGCGGCCGACGGCGGTGAACCTCGGATACGGGGTGCGCAGGGCCGCGGACGGGTACCGCCGTGCCCTCGAGGAGGGAAAGGGCCGGGACGCGGCCGCCGCGGTGGCGCTCGCCGAGGCGCGGGCGCTGCACCGGGAGGACATAGAGGCCAGTGCGCGGATGGCGGAGCACGGGCTCGCGCTGCTCGGCGGCCTGCTGCCGGGCGGCGGCTACCGGATCCTCACGCACTGCAACACCGGCGCGCTGGTGTCGGGCGGCGAGGGCACGGCCTTCGCGGTGGCGCGGGCCGCGCATCGGGTGGGTGAGCTGCGGCGGCTGTGGGTGGACGAGACGCGGCCGCTGCTCCAGGGGGCCCGGCTCACCGCGTACGAGGCGGCGCGCTGCGGCATGGCGTACACGGTGCTCGCGGACAGTGCGGCGGGGTCGCTGTTCGCCGCGGGTGAGGTGGACGCGGTGCTGATCGGCGCGGACCGGATCGCGGCGGACGGCTCGGTGGCGAACAAGGTGGGGAGCTATCCGCTCGCGGTGCTTGCGCGCCACCACGGGGTGCCCTTCGTGGTGGTCGCGCCGACGACGACCGTGGACCTGGAGACCGCGGACGGGGCTTCGATCGAGGTGGAACAGCGGGCCGGTAGTGAGGTCACGGAGTTCCCTGTTCCGGATGGGACTGGTGTGATGGGCGCCGGGGGTGGGATTTCCGCCACATCGGCCGGATCCGCCGTGCCCGTGGCACCGGCGGGAGCGCAGGCGTACAACCCCGCGTTCGACGTCACGCCACCGGATTTGGTGAGCGCGATCGTCACCGAGGCGGGGGTGCTTTCGCCCGTTACGGGCGCGGGGCTCGCCGAGCTGTGTGCCAGGTCACGCCAGGTAACGATTAGCTAATGGGATGATGTCGATTATGAAAGGACGCGTCCTGGTCGTCGACGACGACACCGCACTGGCAGAGATGCTCGGCATCGTGCTGCGCGGCGAAGGCTTTGAACCGTCGTTCGTGTCGGACGGTGACAAGGCTCTTGCCGCGTTTCGCGAGGTCAAGCCGGATCTGGTGCTGCTCGATCTGATGCTGCCCGGTCGGGACGGCATCGAGGTGTGCCGGCTCATCCGGGCGGAGTCCGGAGTGCCGATCGTCATGCTGACCGCGAAGAGCGACACGGTCGATGTGGTGGTCGGGCTCGAGTCCGGCGCGGACGATTACATCGTCAAGCCGTTCAAGCCCAAGGAACTGGTCGCCCGGATTCGGGCGAGGCTGCGCCGCTCGGAGGAGCCGGCGCCGGAGCAGCTGGCCATCGGCGATCTGGTGATCGACGTGGCCGGCCACTCGGTCAAGCGGGAGGGCCAGTCGATCGCGCTGACCCCGCTGGAGTTCGACCTGCTGGTCGCGCTGGCGCGCAAGCCCTGGCAGGTGTTCACCCGCGAGGTGCTGCTGGAGCAGGTGTGGGGATACCGGCACGCGGCTGACACGCGGCTGGTGAACGTGCATGTGCAGCGGCTGCGCTCGAAGGTCGAGAAGGACCCCGAGCGCCCCGAGATCGTCGTGACCGTGCGCGGCGTGGGTTACAAGGCCGGACCGAACTGACGTGACCGGGAACGGTGCCGCTCCGGAGGCCGGAGCTCTGGGGGCTGTGCCCCCGGGCGGTGTGCGTCAGGGGCGGCCCGTCGATCCGGCGGGTGAGTCGGCCGAGCCGTTGAACAAGCCTGCCGGGCCGGTGGGCAGGATCGGCCTGTTCGAGCGTTTCTGGCAGGGCGGGAACCTCCTGCAGGACGGGGCCCCGGGCGGTCCAGTCCACCCCGTACTGCGCCTGCTGGTGCGCTGGGTGCGCAGGCCGCTGCTGCCCGCGCTGCGGCTGTGGCGGCGCAACATCCAGCTGCGGGTCGTCGCGACCACGCTGCTGATGTCGCTGGGTGTGGTGCTGCTGCTCGGCCTGGTCGTCATCGGCCAGGTGCGCAACGGGCTGCAGGACGCCAAGCAGGGCGCGGCGCAGAGCCAGGCGGTCGGGGGGTTCAACGTCGCCCGGGAGAAGGCCGATTCGGACGCGCGGGGGCAGAACGCCGGGCAGGTCGCGGGCCGCGGCCCGCAGAA
>NZ_LIQY01000338.1 GCF_001418495.1 Streptomyces pathocidini
CAGTATCACGCCACTCCGTTTCGAGAGCGTTTCCGACTTCCACCTCACGTGGACGACCCTCCGCCGCCACGGTAGTGCGGGCCGCGACCCCACCGCCATTGTGGGGTACGGGTCGAAGCCGGTCGGCGGGCGGGGATTCCCACCCGCCTGGACGGACCCATCCCGGCCTGCTCGCCCAGCCCGCCAGCCTCGGCCTGCCTGCGCCCGGGCCTGCCCGCCCCGGCCCGGCAGCCTCGACCGCCCGCTCGACGGTTCCGCCCCAACCCACCTGCCCGGCTTGCCAGCCTCGACTCGCCTGCCCCGGCCTGCCCACCTCGACCTGCCTGCCCCGACCTGCTCGCCCCGGGCCGCCGGCCTCGGCCTGCCTGCCCAGCCTCGGCCTGTGCACCGCGCGGCCTCCGCACCGCGCGGCCTGCGCACCGCGTCGGCCCACCTCGTACCCGCTACCCGCCGGTCTCGGCCTGGTCGGCCCCGGCTATCCCAGGACCGCGCGGGCGATCGCGGCCGGGTCGTCCATCATCAGCAGGTGCCCCGCGGGGGCGGAGATGCGGAACTCCGCGCCACCGAGCTCCGCCGCCAGCCCCCGCTGGCGGTCCAGCCATCGCAGCTCGCGCGGCGACTCCCCCGCGGTGTAGGCGGCGAGGACGGTCACGGGCACGTCCGGCAGCGGCCGCCGCTCCCGCAGCCCGGCCACCTCCGCGGCCACGTCCGCGTACGTCGCGTTCTCCACGAGCGAGGCCCGCAGCACGCGCGTGGTGCGGTAGCAGCGGCGTACGGCGGCGTCGGAGCCCGGCTCGCGGTGGCGCACGGTCGCCACCCGGACCGCGGCGCGCCTGGCCGCGCGCCCCAGCGCGTACGGCAGTCCGGCCGCGCCGAGGGCGCCCGCGAGCGCGTGGGCGGAGGCGACGCGCGCCCACACCGGCAGGCCCGGCTCCCGCGCCTCCTCCTCCACGCTCGCGTCAACCAGGACGAGCCCGGCCGTCCGCCGCGGATACAGCCGCGCGAACGCCTCCGCGTGGAACCCGGCGAGCGAGTGGCCGACGACGGTGGCGGGGCCCGGCAGCCCGAGCGCGTCGAGCACGCCGAGGATGCGCTCGGCCTCGCCTCCGGCGGTGGGCGGCCGGTCCGGCGGAGCGGGCGCGCTGAGGCCGAGCCCCGGCCGGTCGAAGCGGACGACGGTACGGTGCGGGGCCAGCAGCGGCACGACCGCGTCCCAGTCGAACCAGCAGCTCCCCAGGCCGCCGCTGAGCACGCACACGGGCCCGGCGCCCTCGCGCAGGACGTGGGTCGGCAACCCGCCGACGCGCAGCATGTACCCGGGCGCGGACCGGCCCCTCACGAGCCACCCTCCGGATCCCGACAGCCCGCTCCGGGGGCCGCGCCCGGACCGGCATCCGGGCCGGGAGCAGCCGAGTCGGCATCCGGGCCGGGAGCAGCCGGGCCGGATGCCGGATCCGTCCGCCGGCAAGGGCGCCCCACCCCGTATGCCAGCACTCCCAGCCACACGGCGAGCAGCAGCACCTGGAGGCGCTGGCCGGCGCCGAGGGCCCAGGAGCCGCGGCCCGCCTCGAAGGCGGCGACGGCCGCCAAGGTCCAGGCGGTGGCGGCGAGTTCGGCCGCCGCGAGGGGCGGGCCGAAGCGGGCCACGGGCGGCCACCAGCCGTAGCGCCGGGCGGCGGCGGTCAGAACCACGAGGGCGGCGAGGGCGCCCACCATGGCGAGGGCGCTGGTGACGGCGTGCGCCGTATGGGTCGCGGGCACCAGGCCCGCCGTCTCACGCGCCGCGCACACCGGATCGGCGGTGGGCGCGCAGCTCAGCGGTAGCCGGGAGTCGGCGGCGGTGGCCGCGCCGAAGAGCGCGAGGGCCGCCCATCCGGTGGTGGCCCAGGGGCGGTGCGGGAGCCAGCGGAGTGCGGTGCAGGCAGCGGCGAGGACGAGGAGCCCGGCGGCCAGGTCGGTGGCGCGGAAGAGTCCGCCGAGGGGCTGGTCGGTGGCGGCGAGCTCGCTGACGTAGGCCTGTACGAGGTCCAGGCCGGTGGCCAGGACCAGCTCCAGGACCCAGGCGGTGTACGCGAGGGCGCCGAGCGCGAGCAGCACGACGGCGAGCCGGGGCGCGCGGGACGGCGCCCACCTCGACAGCGAGGGGCCCACACCGGTGGACTGCACACCACCACCGTCGGGCATCGGCACCTCCGATGCCATCGACACCCCACCAAACATTGCAATATTTCCGGACATAGTGGATGTCATCGTACGGCGCGGGCCCCGGCAGCACTCCGAGGGCGGCGCCCGGCCCCGCTCCCCCACGACATCGCGTCAAAGAGACGATTACACTGGCCGGGTGCCTCAACTTCGCCTCGCCCTGAATCAGATCGACTCCTCCGTCGGCGACCTCACCGGCAACGCCGAGGCGATCGTCCGCTGGACCCGGCGCTCCGCCGAGCAGGGCGCCCACCTCGCCGCCTTCCCCGAGATGGCGCTGACCGGCTACCCCGTCGAGGACCTGGCGCTGCGCTCCTCCTTCGTGGACGCCTCGCGCGAGGCGCTGCGCGCGCTCGCCGCCCGCCTCGACGCCGAGGGCCTCGGGGAACTGCCGGTGGTCGTCGGCTATCTGGACCGGTCCGAGAGGGGGACGGAGGAGCGGCGGCTCGGCCGTCCCGCCGGCGCCCCGCGGAACGCCGCGGCGGTGCTGCACCGCGGCGAGGTGGCCCTGGCCTTCGCCAAGCACCACCTGCCCAACTACGGCGTCTTCGACGAGTTCCGCTACTTCGTGCCCGGCGACACCCTGCCGGTGGTCCGCGTGCACGGCGTGGACGTCGCGCTGGCCATCTGCGAGGACCTGTGGCAGGAGGGCGGGCGGGTGCCCGCGGCCCGGTCCGCGGGGGCCGGCCTGCTGCTGTCGATCAACGCCTCCCCGTACGAGCGCGAGAAGGACGACACCCGCCTGGACCTGGTACGCAAGCGGGCCCAGGAGGCGGGCTGCACCACGGCGTACCTGGCGATGACCGGCGGCCAGGACGAGCTGGTCTTCGACGGCGACTCGATCGTGGTGGACCGGGACGGCGAAGTACTCGCCCGCGCCCCGCAGTTCGCCGAGCAGTGTCTGCTGATCGACCTCGACCTGCCCACCGCGGGCCCGGTCCCCGGCGGCACGGTCGACGACGGGCTGCGCGTGGACCACGTGACCCTCTCGGCCGAGCCGCAGGCGGCGTATGAGCCGGAGTTCCCCGGCGTGTACGCGGAGCGGCTCGACGACGACGCGGAAGTGTACGCGGCGCTGGTGACGGGGTTGCGGGCCTATGTGTCGAAGAACGGTTTCCGCTCGGTGCTGATCGGGCTGTCCGGCGGCATCGACTCCGCGCTCGTCGCGGCGATCGCGTGCGACGCGGTGGGGGCGGAGAACGTGCACGGCATCTCCATGCCGTCCCGCTACTCCTCCGACCACTCCCGGAGCGACGCCGCCGAACTCGCCCGCCGCACCGGCCTCCACTTCCGTACGGTGCCGATCGGCCCGATGTTCGACGCGTACATGGAGTCGCTGGGCCTGACCGGCCTCGCCGAGGAGAACCTCCAGTCGCGGCTGCGCGGCACGCTGCTGATGGCGGTCTCCAACCAGGAGGGCCACATCGTCCTGGCCCCGGGCAACAAGTCCGAGCTGGCGGTGGGCTATTCGACGTTGTACGGCGACTCGGTCGGCGCGTACGGCCCGATCAAGGACGTCTACAAGGACCTGGTCTTCCGCCTGGCCCGCTGGCGCAACCGGGCCGCGCTGGAGCGGGGCGAGACCCCGCCCATCCCGGAGAACTCCATCACCAAGCCGCCGAGCGCGGAGCTGCGCCCGGGCCAGCTCGACACCGACTCGCTCCCGGACTACGAGGTCCTCGACGCGATCCTCGATCTCTATGTCGACCGCGACCAGGGCCGCGACGCGATCATCGCCGCGGGCTTCGACCCCGAACTGGTCACCCGCACGCTGCTGTTGGTCGACCGCGCCGAGTACAAGCGCCGCCAGTACCCCCCGGGCACCAAGATCTCCGCCAAGGGCTTCGGCAAGGACCGCCGCCTTCCCATCACCAACCGGTGGCGCGAACACGCGTGACCGCGCCACGCGTGACCGCGGATCAGGCTTCGGGAGCCTGGGCGCGCACCATCAGCGTGCCCACGGCCTCCGGGACCGGGCCCGGCAGGACGAAGGCGTCGATCGCGGTGAGTCCGTTCCGCTTGAGGATGTCGGCCCACATGTCGGGGGTGTACGACCAGCGCAGCACGGTGAGTTTGGTCCCGGCCACGCCATTGCCGTACATCGCCTGCGGGCCGTAGTAGCCCTCGATCGGCTCGGCCTGGGCGAAGGCGAAGACCCCGCCGGGGCTGAGGCGCCGGGCGACGAGGGGGACCAGTTCGTCGGGATCCGTGTACCAGACGGCGCCCCAGAGCGAGTAGACCGCGTCGTAGGAGGCCTCGGTGCCGGTGAGGAACGCGCAGGCCTCGGCCTCCACGAGCGCCAGGCCGGGGACGTCGGCCCACTGGTCGCGGGCGCGCTCGACCTGGGGCGCGGAGAAGTCCAGCGCGGTGACCTCGACACCTCTGCGGGCGAGGTAGGCAGCCTCCCTCGCCTCGCCGGAGCCCAGTTCGAGGGCGGTGCGGGGGTCGCCGAGGAACTCCACGCCCGGTCCGTGGCCGGGGTGCTGGGTCCACTCGAACGCGGCCGCCGCCAGGGCGCACACCCCTTCGCCGGAGTCGCTGCGCCGGTAAGTGCCCCAGTACTCGGGGAGGTTCTGCGCTGAGGGCATGTGGCTCCTCGGGATGGACAGGGGCCTCGGTGATACTCGGATGGACGGGGGCTCGGTAATACTCAACGTAACCACAGGCCACTGTCAGCACTAGCGGATGGGCGGCGTATTCATCCGCACGTGCCGGTGCACGGTACCCGACCGTCCAAGGGCGGCCTCGCGTAGGCAAATTGGCGGTCAGGACCGAACAAATTCCGCCCCTGAACCGCCGACCCCGCCAACCCGGCCAATCGCGCCACCCCATGCCCCCCTCGATCCGGCACCGGTTCCGGCCTCGGATCGGTCGGGGGCCTGCCGTCCGTCAGTGCGCACGCCACGCCCGAGGCAGGTCCCGCCCCGCACCGGGGTCGCCTACAACCGCACCGAC
>NZ_LIQY01000339.1 GCF_001418495.1 Streptomyces pathocidini
GCCTGGGAGGCGCCGCCGAACAGTGCCCGCACCGCCTCGACCGAGGTCAGCTCGTCGGTCCCCCGCGACGGGTCCTCGCTGTTGACCAGCCGCACGGCGAAGTCCGAGTAATAGGCCAGTTCCACGTCTGTTCCTTACGGGGGGGGCTGGGGGCGGGGCGGCCGATGTAACGGACCGTGCCGCTTCGAGGGTATTACGCCTACGGGCTGTGCGGGCCTGGAAGGCCGAGCCGGCCGTATCCCGGACCGGCTGCGGCCCCGGTTCCCGAACGCGGTCGGCATCGGCGTCGGTCTCCACATCGGCGTCGATCTCCACCCGGTCCCGCCGGCCATCGCGCGCGAGGCCCTTCGCGGACGAGTCGCGTGCCGAGTCCGTTGCCCGCCGACCTGGGCCGAGGCGAGTCGACGCGACAGAACGCGGCTGGGGCCCTCCGCGGATCGCGGAGGGCCCCAGCCGTTTCTCAACCAGCTCTTGGCTACAGCACCTTGGACAGGAACGANNGCGAAGCCCATCTCGTGGGTGACCACGATCATGGTCATGCCGTCCTCGGCGAGCCCGCGCATCACGTCCAGGACGTCACCCACGAGCTCGGGGTCGAGCGCGGAGGTGGGCTCGTCGAAGAGCATCAGCTTCGGCTCCATGGCCAGCGCGCGGGCGATCGCCACGCGCTGCTGCTGGCCGCCGGAGAGCTGCGAGGGGTAGTGCCCGGCCCGGTCGGCGAGGCCCACCCGGTCCAGCAGGCGCTGGGCCCGCTCCTGGGCCACCGCCCTCGTCTCGCCCTTGACCTGTACGGGCGCCTCCATGACGTTCGCGAGGGCCGTCATGTGCGGGAAGAGGTTGAAGCGCTGGAACACCATGCCGATGTCCCGCCGCTGGAGGGCGACTTCCGAGTCCTTGAGCTCGTAGAGCTTCTCGCCCTTCTGCCGGTAGCCGACCAGCTGACCGTCCACGTACAGGCGTCCGGCGCTGATCTGCTCCAGGTGGTTGATGCACCGCAGGAACGTGGACTTGCCCGAACCCGAGGGGCCGATCAGGCAGAACACCTCGCGGGGGGCGACCTCCAAGTCGATGCCCTTGAGGATGTGGGCCGCGCCGTAGGACTTGTGGACGCCCTCGGCCTTCACCATCGCCGTCATGCGGCACCTCCGGAGGGACGGCCCTTGAACATGGCCAGGTTGGTCTTGACCTTCTGCCACGGGGTCAGGGGCAGCGTGCGGAGCGAGCCCTTGGCGTAGTGGCGCTCGATGTAGAACTGGCCGACGCTGAAGATGCTCGTGAGGATCAGGTACCAGATCACCGCGAGGAACAGCATCTCGACGACCGCGCCGGAGGTCTGCCCGATGTCACTGGTCGCCCGGAGCAGTTCGGGGAACTGGCAGGCGCTGGCCGCGAGCGAGGAGGTCTTGAGCATGTTGATGAACTCGTTGCCCGTCGGCGGCACGATCACCCGCATCGCCTGCGGCAGCACGACCCGGCGCAGTGTCTTGCCGTGCGTCATGCCGAGCGCGTGCGACGCCTCGGTCTGGCCCTCGTCCACGGACTGGATGCCCGCGCGGACGATCTCCGACATGTACGCGGCCTCGTTCAGCCCCAGGCCCAGCAGCGCGGCCATGAACGGGGTCATGAAGTCGGTCATCTCGTCCTTGTAGAAGCCGAGATTGATGGTCTCGAAGACCAGACCGAGGTTGAACCAGAGGATCAGCTGGACGAAGACCGGCGTGCCGCGGAAGAACCAGATGTAGGCCCACGCCACCCAGGACGTGACCGGGTTCTTCGACAGGCGCATCACCGCCAAAACGATTCCGCCGACGAGTCCGATGATCATCGACAGGACCGAGATGTAGACCGTCCGCCACACCCCGTGCAGAACGCTGGAGTCGAAGAAGAAGTCCGGGATCGCCGACCAGTTGATGTTCGCCACCGCGAACGCGTTGATGAGCAGGGCCAACAGGCCCAGCACCACAACACCGGAGATCCATCGCCCGTAGTGGCGGACGGGGATCGCCTTGATGGCCTCGGGCTGGGGGCCCGGTGGCGGGGCGTCGGCGGGCCCCGCCTTGTCGATGGGAACTGTCACGGGTGTTGCCTTTCAGCGTTCCACGCAGGGTCGTGCGCGTCGGGCCGGCCGTACGGTCGGGAGGGGAC